>NZ_JFGV01000095.1:0-15117 GCF_000612035.1 Photorhabdus aegyptia
GCCGAAATACACAAAACCGTATGTATCTGCGCAGTATATCTCAAAAGATTGTTTCAGATATCGTCTGGATTCCAATATGTCGTCTTTTAAGGTAACAACTTATAATGACTTACTTGAAGGAACTTAATCCGATTTGAGTGATCTGGCAATCGTCAAAAAGAGAACGTCAACCTAATCGGACTGGGTTAGGTCAATTATGGCACCTATACCGATTCACCAAGAAAATTGTTTAGATTTTGGTTTTAGAGAGGCAGTATGAATTTAATAATCGCTGATGCCTTGGAATATAAAGTCAGGGTAAAAGAATTCGCGTTTGGGGAAAAAATGTCATTATTATCGGCTTGCAAAATACAAATATCATGATGTTCAAGTCTAGATTCTCGAAGAGGAGAAGCTAGACAGCCAAAACTGATCATAGGTAAATTATTTTGTTTTAGAAACTGATGCAATGCGTGTGCGATATTTATCTACTAGCTTTGAAAACCAGTCCGTCATTAAATTTTGTCCTATTCTATACTGACTAAATGTTTTCATAGATAATGCCATTTTTTATTAAGATTTCAGAATAAGATTGCTCGGATTATCTATAGTTGGGGTCAAGTAACGCAGTTGGTGATGATATATCTAGCAAAGCACCACTTTCATCTTTAATCAGAAGGCGGCGTTGGCCATAGGGCAAATCACGTGGTGGTTCAACGATATTGAATCCAAGTTTCTGTGCTTTCAAATAATAAGGCTCAACATCTTCTACAATACAAGTTATAATAAGTCCCTGGCAAGACTTCTGATATATTTCTGGAATAAAATCACTCGTTCTTAAAAAAGAGGAAACTTGTCCATGTTTTTCAGAAGACATTGAAATAAACCAGTTGGATTCGTATTCAATATTAAAATTCAAGAGGTTGACAAATAAATCCCGTGTACTTATTAAATTGTCGGTAAGAATGTTAGTTAGCATATTGCGTCTCCTTTTTTAGGGGCCTACCTCATTAGGCTATATCATTTGCCATTTTGAATCTGGATTGGGATAGGATCTAAAACATCAGAATCTATAACCAAGTCTTCGGATAAACAAAGATATAGCGAATGATTTAGTATCTTCAAATCCACTTTAACACATCCTCGAAAATGATAAAGTGCTCTAGTCAAGTATCATTAATGTTGTAGTTGAACTTTGTTCTGATTGTGCCAGATTAAATTTATTTATTATATTCGCTCGTTAACATTAAACGAGCGAATATGGGTTCAATTACACGAGCGCATCAGCGGCTAAATCATTCTCATCTTCACTCACGGTAAACCACGGGAAATATTGGCTCTGTCGCAGCCAGCCTTTTGCGGTGATAACCCGGATTTCCCGCCCAATCGGATCATAAATATGAGTATCCGCATAAGCCTCTTTTCTGGCGCTGTCATCACTCACATATTGCCAATCGTTGAGAAAATAGGGCTGATAAGTTCGTATCATCTGCCCCTTATTATCATATTCGGTGCGTCCCGTGACCGCCCAACGCGTTTTAGTATCCGCCACTTTTGTCACCAGAGAACCGTCTTGGTTACGTTGCCAGGCTTCGCCTGCCTCATGTCGTACAGACGCTTGCAATAGACGGCCAAAACCATCACTAAATGCGACTTGTTGGCGAATTTGCTGCTCAGAGTCGCGGTCATAACGGTCTGTGGTCAGCGTAAGGTTATGGGGAGGTAAACCAATGCTGTTGGTTAACAGTTTAACTAATGGTGTACTGATCTTTTGACTTTGTAGCCAACGGCGGCGAGTCAGTGCGCAAGTACGCCAATCTTCCGTGATAATCCGTGAATCACGCAGCGTCTCCTGCTCTTCCTGCGTTAATGTGTTGAAGGTTTCTTGACTGAATAGTGGCATCCAACTGTCCGGTGCATAGACCAGACACTGTGCGACAGGGAGTGGTCCGGTTAGATTAATAGCGGTATCAATATCGTTTGGTGGAGAGAATGGTTTTTCTTCTGATGAAGAGTAACCTGTTGCCACACCGCTTTCGATCCCCCAGAAACGTTGCGTGACAGGGCGTCCCAGAGCATCCAAGGTGATGAGATGCACATTATCGTTGATGTCAGTCAGTTGCGTTGGTGTGAGAAAACGCCAGTCATAATTGGCTGAGACGGTGAAGCCGGCAGCATCTTGGGTTTGGGTGATGACACAATAGTGAGTATCCCATTTTAGCGTCATTTTCCCGGTTAACAGGCTGTTACGTTGTGCGACAGGACGCCAAAATTGTGCTTCCGTTCCGTAATCGGTATAGCCTTGGCGGGCTACCCAGACGTTGTTTTCGTCGGGGCGAGGGAACAGATAAGGCTCTTGTTGGTATCCGGCCTGTGTCAGAATGCCGGGTAATTCGTCTGGCGCAATACCGCCATCAAATGCGGATAATAGAGATTCCGTTAATACCGCCGTTTCGGTAAAGGCGATTAACGCTTGTCGTGTCGGTGTTTTCAGTGGTGTTTGGTTTTTCCCGTCGGTATAGAACGTTCGTTGCTGATTGAGGTATTCGCGAGGTTTATCATCGGCAATCAGACTATTTTCAGCACACAGGGCTTCCAGATTTAAGCCATCAACCGGTACCTGTTTGGCGTCGTAAGTGAAGGCATCACTGCGTGTGCCATCCGGTAATCCCAACACTCTTAGCTCATTACCAATAAGATGGTGCCAACTGGATTGTCGGCAGGTTAATCGCAATAGCTGTTGTTGATCGTCATAACTGCTGGCAAACAGCGTATCCGGTAGGGTATCGGGATACGGATTGGTTGTTGGTTGATTGCGGCGGGGATATTGCACGGAAACCTGTTTCAGTGGTTGCCCGAATAGGTCACTGGACAGCGTGATATCCTGATTGCACTGGGGATCACTGATAATACGTTCATAGTGATAGCTACGGCTTTCCACGACTGAGGCCCAGAGCGCCGGGGAAACGGTGGCGCCATCTTGTAATTGGCGCACTTGTGGACGGGATTCAGTCACTGTATAGGGGATCTGTTGCTGTGCGCTGCCATCCAGCCCGTAGAGTTCACTACGTAGTGGCTGACCTTTTAGCGCCCGGTTTAACCAGTACAGATTATGGTCATCTTCCGGTGTTAATGGAACATCTTTACCCTCTTTCCAGAGAGTAAAGCGTGGCGTAAAACCGGTGAAAGCTTGCTTATCGCCACGCCAATACCCGGCGGATAACGCATTATCCACCGCAGGTAATCCGGTGGCATACCAGCTTTTGGTAAGTGCCGGTGGTGTACGTTCCGGCGCATTGCCTTGAGCGAGTTGATGGCTGTCTGTCTGCTCAACATAACCAAAGCCACGAAATTCCCGTTCACGTCCATCCCAGGCGCCGTGGGCGTAACGTAAAGTGGTCACTAATTTATTGCCGCTGATTTCATCCTCGGTTGCTGTTTGCCAAAGGGTATGGACCGGGAAGGGCAGGTAACAGACCGGTGTTTGTCCGGTAGCCAATGCCGCGGCTTTTTCATCCAGCCAGAACTGGACAGAGCTACGGTAATGCAAGGTGTGATTGGCCCCCATATTGTTATTCATTTCACTGAGTAACCACGGTTTCGCGTTGGTCAGATCGCAGCGCCAATGATGTGGCGCCATATGCGGTACGCTCAGGATCAGGCTGACAACGCCTAACCCCTGTACATCGGCCACTTGCAATTGGCAGGTGTCATCAAAACGCAGGCCGTCAGGAAAAGAGAGTGTGAATGGTTTTGCAAAACCGTTGCCACTTTCATTTTTGAAAATATCCAGACGGTCAGCATGAACATAAATCAAATCGGCAGGGCCGCTCCCATCTAAATCGGCCAGATGAACTCGATCAGGATTAAAACTGGCGGCAGATTGGCTGAATCCCGGCAATACGATTGGCTGACCAAAACGGCCATGCCCCAGATTCGGCCAGCAGGTGACTTGAGTTGCACTAACTTCAACCAGATGTGCTTGGCCTGAACCCAGTACGTCACTAAATGCTACTAACTTACGGGCATCGGCACCCGGTAGCGGCAGGGTGATATCACCGGATTGCACCACATCCCGTCCTTCGGTAAAACCATCACGGTTATTAGCATATAAGCGCACACTTTTGGGACCAATTAGTACTAAATCGGACAGCCCGGCTCCCATTAAATCGGCAAGTTGAGCGCGAGGATGAGAATATTCTATCGGCAGGGCATGTAATGGCGTAAAACGCGTCCAACTGCCATCCGGGTGTTGGCTGTGGTAGCCCCTTAGCCCCGGCCCGGTAATCACCCAGTCCAGTTGCCCGTCACCGTTAATATCCATCAGTGAGGCGTTATCCTGCACAGCCGGTGTGATGGGAAGGAGTTGCATTTTCCCCCAAGTGACCGCATTCATCTCTTCCCCTGCTTGACGCTGGGCGGATCGATACCACCAGCCATTTTTATCCTGATAGAGAATGCCGGGTACGCCTTCTCCTTTCAGGTCAAGCAGTTGCCAGCGCTGAATGGTGTTGAAATTTGCCAGTACATCCATTGATTGCCAGAGTGCGGTTTGTTCTGGCTCAAAAGGCTGATAGGCCAGTTCCAGTGGTGGCAGCGCAGTGACGGTGCTGTTGTCCTCATGGCCTACCCGGCGGACAGAAACGAGCGTACTGACCATCGCGTTTTCGTCATAATCCAGTATCAGACGCGACACTAGCGCAGGTTCATCATCCCCTTTTGCCTGACCAGACAGGGTTTGTAGACGGTGAAACATCAGTATTTGGCGGCATAAGCGGCGAGTACGCAATTCAAAACCGTACTCATAACGGGAAAAACGGTCTTTTCGGCAAAGCCAATTGCTTGTGGTTTTAAACAGCGGCATTTCAGATAAGCTGTTTTTGCGCTCACCGTAGTCAAATATTAAACAGAACAACCAGCCAGATTTAAGTGGGTCATCTCCGTTTAGTGTAGGAAAAACGTCGCTGGCGGTCAGGTTCCCGTAATGTACCGTTTGCAGGTAGCGCTGAACGGTTGCGCTGGGGTGGGCTGCTAGCTCGTCGGTTTCACAACCTGCTTCATCTTCAGCGCGATATTGATAATAAATCTGTTCGCCGTGGGATGATACCGAGGCTTCCAACAGCCATTGCGCTGTTTGGCTAACATTGAGTGGATTGATGATACGTGCCTGAGGATTTTTGCCCAGTAAATGGACCTGTCCGTCGGGGCTGTATATCAGCCAGAAATCGGTTGCGCCGGTTGTTTGGGGTTGCCAGTATTCCAACCGGCTAAAGTGGTTTTCCAAACGGGAGCGATAACCGGTAACGGTGAAGGTCGCACCCAAATTGATGCCCTGCAATGAGGATTCACTGCGGATATCCTCTTGACCTGCCTCATTTAATGCTACGACCAACACTTCACCTTCCGGCCCCAGAAAAGTATCGGTTTCATCGTAATTCGGTACGCCGGTACTGGTGCGACGACGAATTGCCATGACGCCGCAGTCCCAACCGAGACCAAATGGGCTGTTACCGGTTCCACTGTTGTAATTCAGAGTGAGCGAGGGTGCGTAACCACGCCCGGCGGAAATGGGTAATGGCAGGGATAAGGCGGCCATACCATCCGGCCCGGCTGGTGTTAATGCTTCACCCATACCGGTAATAGCGCCGCCGCCTTTGGGTAATGACAGCTCGGTAACACTGAATGTTTGTGAATTCTGCATAAAAACTCCTTACAGGCCCCGATTCGGAGCCTGTTTTAGTACGTTGGGACGGTTATTTAATGGTGTAGCGAATATGCAAAATGATATCGTTCAGGGTTTTTAACATAGTGGCTTGTTTACCTTTCTCCGGCATGGATGCATTTGGGAAGCTCAGTGTCAGCGTGCCTTGATCAATGGCGATGCCTTCGAATGGCAGGAATTTGCCATCGTTGAAATCGAGCTGGAATTGGCCGCTGTCATTCATACCGTGAGAAACTGCCAGCGCTTCACAGCCGTTAGCTAATCCGGCTTTATCGCCGTAAGACAATATTGCCTGTACATCCTGATACGGTCCCAGTAGCGCGGGCAAAGTGACGCTGATCTGTTTGATACGTCGAATTTTGCCAAGCGATGCCGGGTAATCTTCACGAATTTTCAAATCAGCGAATGAAACTGATGCTTGCAAAGAGGTTTTAGTGTCCGTGCCGGCGCCGAACGCCAAATTATTATTACCACTGCCGGCACTGCCTGAACCTTGACTCACCAGCTTGTCAATTTCCTGAGCCAGGGAAAATGGACCGTTATCTTTTGGTAATCCTGCATAAACTTCGGCCAGCGATACTGTGCGTTCAACCTCTAATGCGCGTTTATCGCGTTTCAGATGAGCGTCTTCCATTTGTGCCAGACTCAGCATCAAGGTTTCACCTGCAAGCAGACCGGCATAGGTTCCCTGCCAGGCGCCCGGTTTAATGAAGCGGGCAGAGTCATCATTGAGTTCCCAACGGTAAGCTTGTTCTGCCATCAGGCAACGCGCGACGGCCAAATCGTAGAACTGGAAGTAAATCGCCGCCAGTCGGCCACGTAGCCAGTTGTACAATGCCTGATTGCTGAACTTACGTTGCAGGAAGGCCAATTGGGATTGGGTCTGTTCTTGTTGGGTTTTCAGACTGGTTTTCTGCAATACGGCGGCTTCACGGCGTACTGCCAACGATTTAAGTTGGGCGTCGAGTTGTTTCAGCTCCGCTTCGGCATTATTACGCTGGATCTCCCACTCCTGACGGCGACGACGGTAGGTTTCAGATTGGCTAATTTTATCCGCTTCGGTGTTCATAACATTCGCGGAGAACTCCATCACATAACCTGTCGCCTCAGCGATAGCCCCCCAACGGCTGCCGCCACCGGCAAAGCCGAAGATGTTAGGCACCAGATCAGCCGCCGCACCGGCCAGACGGGATGCCTGAACTGCCGTGGTAAGCCCGGCGGCGGACGCTCGTAGCGTCATGGCTTGGTTTTCACCGGCGTTGATATTCTCATCGTACAGTTTGCCGTAGCTATCAAAGCGCGATTGTGCTCCCGCTTTGGATTTTTCCAACACCGTTTTCTCGGCATCCAATTCTTCAATGGTTTTGTCCTGAATGCTCAGGTTAGTCAATATCAGCTCGGCGGCCTGATTTTGTAATAACGCATTGAGCGCTTCCGCGTCCTGACGTTCGATAATATTTTGTAATGTGGAGCCGAACTGGGTGAGCTGGCTAACCATGCCGCGCGCATTTTCCAGCATGTGCGGGAAACGCCACAGGGACATAAATGATTCCGGTAGCTTGCCTCCACCTTGAGAAGTGGCAACGGCGGCGCTGAGTAACGCTTTCGGATCGGCCGGTGTGGCATAGATTGGCAGATATAACGGTTGGCCGTCGATAGAGAGGTTATGACGCAGGTTGTATACTCTCTGAGCTAATGTCTGCCAGTAATTCATCATCACTTCATTGATTTGCGGCAGGAAGAGATCGGTCAGGGTATTGGCGCTGCGCAATGATAAAGGTGCCGGTGTAGGTATATTCTGCCGCAGAGCGACTATTGCGCTGTCGTGAGCATTTTGGGTAGTGATATCCGCGGCTCTGTCTAGTCGTGGATCACTCCATGTCGTACTCAGCGGTAGATAAGGTTTGTCGCCTAATAGATGCAGCGCTTGCATATACCACATCTTCGCTTCGTTGAGTGTATCTCGTTCCAGTTGGCGATAAGCATGGTCGCCGCGTGCTATCAATAGATCCAAGGTACGCATAAAAGTTGAAACTTTGTAGTGCATTGGATCGTGCTGTGCTACCGCGTCAGGATCGACGGAATCCAAAGGATCACTGTTCCAACTGGTGTCTTCCAGTAACGGGCGGACGTTCCACTGGTAGTTCTGAATCTGGCCGTGGACAATATAACCGGATGGACTCCAGACATATTTCAGCCAACGGTTGGCTTCATCGAAGTTCTGTTCATGCAGCAAACGTTGAACAACCAGCATCGGGGTATAGTAGAACAGTTCCCAGAAATAGAGGCTGTTAGCGCCGCTGAAATCCATTGGTTCTGTGAAAGTAGGTACGACTCTGGCTGATGCAAGTCCCGGGAAAGTCCCATTCTTATAGGTCGTGTCGAATGTAGCGAGTTCATCATTATCCTTTTTAACAAAGCGGATAGCATTTGTTTCCTGTTTTTGATAAACCGCATAGACATAGAGATTGTCTTTATTTCCATGAGCATCATCAAAGCGAGGTAAGAATAATTGAATTTTTGTGGGTGCAATATCGCTTAATGTCCCTTGATAAATAGGAAACTTATCACCAGATTTAAAAATATCGTAATTGAGGAGTATAAAAGATTTATTGGCGCCGTGGATTTCTGGATCATATTTATCCATAACTAATTCCACGTAAGCCCCAATTCCCATCATGGATTCCTGAATATTCTGAGTTTCCATACTCAGAATCGTGTCGATTCCGGTAGTAGCCCGTGCAATCAACTGACGGGCAAATAGAGTATTCAGTCGAGTACGATAGGCTTGCCATTGCATATATTGCGCACCATTTTCATTATGGTGCAGGGTCAGGGCATTATCGGTACTTACCTTGCGGGTAACAGGAATACTGAAACTTTCATAACCCAGTTTGCGGCCATCCTCCGCAAATGCGGTAAAGGTGACATCAATACTGGCTGAATTGTTAATAAAATTCAGACCAGAACCGTCTATTTCGAGGGTATTAAATTGATAATACATTTCGTCAAAGTTAGGTGATGGCTGAATAGAAACATCTTTATCTGCGGTAAGCTCGTACTCTTTGCTACCAGCCTTCACAATTACCTTAACTTTTGCAGCAGGAATTGCAGTTTTGATTTCTTCTGCGTTATAGACATCAGTAGCAATAATGCGGAATCCATTATTTGTGTCCTCCATATAGAGATATTGCTTAAATAAAGGCTCTTGATTAGAAGTATCTATAATATAGCCGTTATTACTATTGGTAACTTCTGAATATAGGCTTTGTCCCCAATTAGGAAGAAAGACACTTACTTTACCAATTTGGTTATCCCGATAAAACAGTAATCTACTTTCTCTATTATTAGTAGCGTTTCCACTATATTGATAAACCGGGTATATTAACTTTTTATTTGATGTCCATTGTGTATTGACACTCAGATTGGTGTAGATAATAAATTTATCACCCAGTTTGCCATATTTTTTTATCAGATCACACTGATGACGTGTCCGCTCATCAGCTCCTTCATGGGTAATTCTTAGCTTAGGTGAAATGTGGATTTTTAAATCACTTGATGATGCTTGGTAACGGATAATGGGAATATCTCCACCATGCACCATACTGAGGTTATATTCTCCTCTGCCATAACTGTTATTGCTATTTACCGATGAAGGGATTTCATAATTTTCGGCATAGCGGTTATTCACTCTTCTGACATTATTGGTATCAAATTGTTGATAGCTATTATCCCGATAAACATTGCTCTGTTCTGGAGTCATATCTTTGGATACCATATCGGCAAAGATATATAGCCCTTGCATTGAAGCGTTTTTATAACTATCTAGTGTGTCTTGCTGGTTATAAAACATCACCAGCAACGTATCTTCACCTTGATAACCGGCACAATAGAGTCCGGGCGCTCTATTTTTTGCCAGTGCTAGCTTGGATATTTTTTCATTGACATCAAAGGTGATTGGCGTATTCCAAGTACCGTCATAGCGGATATGTGCCAATTTCAGTTCATAACGATAATCCGTTTCAGTTTGATAGCCATCTTTACTATTTCCTGTCTGTTTGGTTATCTCCTTTTGTTCCAACCAGAGCAGATACAGGCGGGATTTATATATCACTGGACGGATAGTGCTTTTATAAGGGTTAATTGGACAATCAATTTTATGCCATTCACTCCAGGCATTAGCCGCGAATTTACCATCGCTGAATTTACTATGATCGACACTGCGCCAATAATATTCACCGGCATCAGTTTCACTGAGCCCGATAAAATAGGTCAGCCCTTGATCGTTATTAATATTATCGTGATACGCGCTAATAACTTTAAGATTAGCCACCTGTTCAAACGATGTCAGGTAGGACATAAAGGCATCTTCGACCGTATCGGCGTTTAATTGGCTTTGGCTGACGGATTGCAGTAATGCGTCCATCATTTTGGTTTGTCCGATACGCATGGTCGGATCAATATAGTTTTCCGGGTAGTAAACTAATTGAGAAACACCAGCCCAAGTGCTGTAGCGTTTATTATATTTGTCCCAGTCGATAAAGAATTGGCGGCTGATAACCCCCGAATTGGCATTTTCTTCCACATTTTCCAATGCCCGGTTGACGTACAGTTGAATACTGGCAATGGCTTCGGCGATCCGGGTGGTTTTTATTGCCGCGGAAACCTGATTATCAATCAGTAAATACTGATACAGATCATCACGGCTTTTAATCGCCGCCGCTGCCTTGGCGACTTGGCGGATATAGTAGGTGCTTAATGCGGCACTGCGGGATTGATCCAGAAAAGCGTGTAATGTATCCGCTTGTTGTGAATTCAATCCGGCGGTTAATATTCCCGCCGCGTTTTCCCACTGGGCATAGGTCGGCGTCTCTTTCATTGATTGAATATAATCCAGCCCGACCAAAGCGGAAACGCCCTGTGGTGCGACATTCAATTGCTGTGCAACATTAACCCATTGCAGGATAGTATCGATAGATGTCCAACAGGAGAAAGCATTTTCTTGAGTCACTGGAGGAAGATGTTGATGATTTTGTGCTTGAGTACTGGCTTGCAACAGCAAATTAGCATCAAGATTCATGGCATCTGCCAGTTGTTCAGCCGTTAACGTGTTAGTTTCAAATGCCGCTAACACCGAGGAGGCTTTTTCGCCTAGTGTGTTCACCCAATCCGCAAAACGCGCCAGCATAATCAGTGAAAGGGCATCATGCGCAGGCGCTGCTCCAGTTGCAGCGCCAAACATCTCTGGTCTTGTCACAAACAGGCGGAAGGCATTTTCGTTGATGCCGGTGGAGTGATAAACCATTTCTAATTGCGCCAGGGCCTGACAATACTGAACGATATGTTCCTGCATTTCTGCTGCTTTCGATGAATCCGGCTTATACTGAGTATTCAACCAGTCCCAGAATTTTTCTGCTGTCATTACGCCGTCGCCGGGCTGTAACTTATCTGCCCAAAGGAGTACCGAGTGGGCGACATTTTCCGATGATAATTGCAAGGTGGCCGCAATATAGGGCGCCATGACATGTAGTAATTCTGCTTTGTCTTTATCAAAACCTTGTAAACCGTGGTAGACGGTATCCAGCAAATTCTTAATTTCAGGCGTTAGCGTTTTGTTATAGCTGGTGGAGGTCATGACAAATAGCTGGAATACACTCCACTTCTGTGTATGTAACCAGCCGGTAATAGTATTGAGTTTTCTGAGTAGGGTAGCCAACTGTTTATCACTGATAGCGGATAGATTAGTTTTTCCTTCACCTACGGCAACCAGTAATAAATCCAATTCATCAATGGTTAATTGATGAATATCTGCCAGTAATTTACCAATATATAAATTGGAAAGATTCTTTAGGTTATTTTTAATTTTTCCGTCTTTATTATCATGGTCGGTAATTTTAAGCAGCCGGTAGAGCGAGACATCATCGATATTAAATGCACGCTTAAGTACAGTTTTACGCCAATCACCGGTGCTACCTGAATTTAAATCAATCTCTTCATCGCCGGTAGAAAAATATTGTCCGTTCAGTAATGGCGTATTAAACAGGCGATCAAATTGGCTAGGTTGATTATCGTATGAACGTTGTGAAATAGGTGCATTGCATAGTATCAGGGCAGTTTCAGCATGAATAGCATAACGCTGCATATAATATTTAGTCAGAAAAACTTTACCTAATACGTCTGTGTTGATATCCAGTTGTGGATTAACACTGCGCACAATGCCTTCCAGAATAGTAGGTGACAATTCTGTCGCACGGGATAGACGAATAGCCTTGTTAAGTTTTAGCAGAAAAGAGTATTGGTTATACTCTTCAACGGTAAATTTTGCGGCGGCATATGCCCAAGAACCGGAAGGAAGTACTCGTGTCAGGCCAATTTCAAAAGGTTGACTGATATCAGCGGTATTTAATGTGATATTTGCGGAGTATTCTATATTGACTTGAGGAGCGCCTTCAGTTCGAATAAGTTCTCTTTTATCATTTAACTTGATGGATAAATAAGAGGCATCATAAAATTTTTTGAATTTATAATCTAACCGATAATTCTCACCACCGAAGGGAAATAGCTCCACATCCATTTGATAAGCATTTGTTGTATATTCGCGGGTGATCCGATATACCTTGACTGTGCCATTACTGCTGTTAACTACCGGAGTAATAAGTTGGTTATTACTATATTCCTGTTGACCAAAATTGCTGGCTTTACCAATAAACTGGCTAAGCTCTTCATCACTTAAATTGTAATAACGTTTAAGGTATTCCGGCATAGCCAGTGAGGCCGGTTCGATATTACCGAAGTTTTTCTTATAAAGTTCCTCAGCATTACCTTCGGTAATCTCCTCTGTCAGAATATTAAACAGCTCAGGCGAGATTGAAGCGTTAATACCCAGTAGGGAGGCTTGATGCATTAGCCCGGCAATTGCCGGTGATGCATTGAGTTGCTCAAGTCCAGGATCTTGTAGCTGGATAACTTCACGCACATTTTCATAGGCATCGTGATAAGGCGTCGCGCCGGAAGGACGGAAAGTGGAGAGCATTTCCATCACTTTGGTATAGTTTTCCAGCTTAGACTCAGTTTTAATGCTTTCCAATAATAGCTCGTTGGACAAAGAGAGTGTGGATAATTCTATATCCATATTTTGCTGACTGAGCGCCATTGATTTGAGATCTGGGCGGCGGGTATCCAGGTGATAAACGGAGTCGCTGGCGTGTAAATTGCGTGCTTCACGATAAAGTTCAGTCAAATAAGCGGCGGGGGAGAACATGGAAGAAACGGTACCCGGCGCAACATATTGACTGGCTCTACCGCTAAATTGATTGTTATAGCCTATCAGTTCAGCATTGGGAGCGAGAATGGCAAGATGCACCGCATTTTGTAATTGGGGATTGGCGCGTTTGAGAATACGCGCTTCGTACAGGCGATTATCCTTTTGTGCCTGTTGTGCATTATGATATAAGTCGTGTGTTTCGGACCAGGAGAGGTGCTCAGATACTTGCTGGCGAAATTCATTAAAAGAGCTGTGGCTAATATCTGTCAGACAATTAAAACCACACTGGCTTTTTAATACATCAGGTATCTCTTTTACAGACTCGTTCATATTTATTCCTTTTAAATCATAAAGTAAATGAAACAGCCTTGTTGCTTTTACATCATGGATCAATAAGAGAGTGATTCCGTTCCATCGGAAGAAGGGATAATCAAGGATAGGTTTTGAGAAATCGCTAAGGGTACGTATAGAAATAGTTTGCGAGTAACAAATAAACCTAATCTTGATCTCTCAGAGAATCACTATCTCATTGTTTTGTTTAAATAGCTGTTGCAAAAAAAAGCAGATGCAAAATTTGCAACTGACTTTCTAATAAGCGTTGAATGGAAATAACACTTTATTGTTCACATAATGAACTGTGCGAGAAGGGGGAAGTTCAGTGATGGTGAATATAGATTGTATAATTTACTTGATGTTAAATCTGTGATTATTTTATATTGAACATTATAGATGTTTTGTCAACCAATTGAAATATTTAATTAAATGGTTAATGTTGCCTGTCTTTTCTTAATAATAACATGTGACATTTATTTAGAATTACTATTGTGATTTAAGGGTGGATTACGTTTATTTGGCAACAATAATAAAAAATGTTTGATAACTGCTAAGAATAAAGATGATAAAACTCAATCCCAGTAAATACACACTTCAATGTTAAATAATGCAAAGAAGAAAAGTTGCTGTAATGTTTCATTGTTAATATTCCATTCTATTTCGGATGGAACAATTAATTAGAATAGAAGGATATATGATGCTATTTTGTTCAAAGCACTTGAAGTATTTTATGGAATCGGCGAAAAAAGAGTCATTCACTTTAGCAGCGGATACGCTTTGTATTACTCCTTCCCCTCTAAGTAGGATCATATATCAACTGGAACAACGTGTGGGCTGTCAACTGTTTGAAAGATTGCCGGGAAGGACCAAATTGACTGAGGAAGGGATGGCCTTATATCAGGAGCTATTGCCGTGTTATGAGAGAATTCAACGAGTTGAGGATAATTGGCATTATCGTAGAAGTGAGAAATTAGCAACCGCAGGAAAACTGGTTATTGGGACCAGTGGAGAATATATTAATAAAATCCCGGAAGTGATAAAAAGAGCGGTTCAACGTTATCATTATCGCGATATTTACATAAAAAATCATTTCATTATTGATGATTCGGCAAGAAAAGAGACAATATTTTCTGCTTTAATGAAAGGCGAGATAACCATCTATGTAACCACTGAACATTATCCTGATAACGATGACATTATCAGAATAGACGGAGCTTATCAGATTCTGCGTCTTGCTATCGCGAATGATATTTTAGCCGCGGATAGTCATGCTGATGATATTATATATACACTGCCTTTAGCTCAACATAATAGTGCTTTCTTTAAACAATGTGACAGTTTTATTTCGCTGAATTATCTACCTGAGTACCAGAATTTAACTTTGCTAACTGTCCCTGATTTTACTCATCGGTTGGATTTAGTGAGATCGGGGGTGGCGATAAGTTTAATGACACCGAACGAAATGCTCTGTTCTGCTCACCTTCATCAAGGGATTACCTTTTTGAATTTTAAATCGTGTCCAACGCCGTCAGTGAGGTATTGTGCTTATACTCTCAGGCATCAATATAAAGAGCCATTGAATTTATTGATTTCGGATTTGATTGTTTAAAGGTTATCTTGAATTGCTTTAATCCACCACGTTATTCAATTTATGATGACTAAATAACTTTGCAAAATTATCTAATGATCATAGGGATCATTAGATAATTGGTATCTAAAATGTGAATAGGCAAGTAACCTCCCTTTACTTAACAGACCTATACCTTATAGATTTCAAGATACATCGCGACGGCAAGGGAGCGAATCCCCGGGAGCATAG
>NZ_JFGV01000094.1:0-15177 GCF_000612035.1 Photorhabdus aegyptia
TAGTATAAAAAAGCTTCAAATAAGTTGTTTTTGATTAAAATTCGTGATTATTATCACTAAATTTAAATCAAAAAATAGGTGCGGAATGACGGGTAAAAAACATAAAAAATTTTAATGTTGTTTTATAAAAGTCATTTTAAAACAATTAGTTGTGTTGGTTTGTGATGTGGGGGTTATGTGATTTTCACATTATTAATTTAAAAAGTGGGTAATATAGTCTTTTTATAAAGAATGAGTTAAATATTTTTTGATTTGTCATTTATGGCATGTTTAAAAAAAATGGGGTCGTAACCTATTTTTCTGATGTTATTGAATAAAGTCTTTTGTTATTTTTAGATCTATATTTCAATTAAATTGTTAATTATTCACACAATAGGTTAGAATTAACAAATAAGGTGGATGTTTTTATAATTCTATTTGGCTATTGTGAAAATAATATATGTTTTTTTATAGCGATATTTTTTTAGAAAAATAAATATTTATTTCTTGGTTTATAATAACGCTATTTATTTAGTAAATTTTCCGTAGTAAGTAAAAGAGTCGTTTTTTTATAAATTGCATCGAAAGAATTGATCATACTAATGAACTTAATATTCCTTATCTAAAGGACAAAACGTCTGATGTAGCTTGTTTCAGTATTGGGATAATGGCATATCACTAACGGAATCGAACAAGCATAACTACATAAATAATCAGGACTTTAATTATTATTAATGCCCCGTATAATCTTACTTTTTATCACGTCTTTTGGGGCAGAAGTGATGAATCAAATTGCTAATGTTGTCGCTAATGTATGCAAGACACTGAATAATAAACAAGTTAGTGAAGTTGGTATCCAACAGATTTCATTTCCTCTGCCAGTAGGTTGCAGCACTTACTGGCTGGAATGGCTGGCAGCGCAGTCTCATTATCCGCAGTTCTATTGGCATCACAGAGAGGGCCATGAAGAGGTCGCTGCTTGTGGGCAAATCCATCTTTTCAGTGATATTATTTCAGCCGAAAATTTTTTGCACAGAAACCGTCAATTTCCACAGATACGGATCTGGGGGCTGAATGCCTGGGATCGGATTCAACCCGCTCGTATTACGCGATCCGAAGCAGGGGACGCGGGTTATCTGTTTTTACCCCGTATCGAATTACGTCGCTACCGTGACGAAAGCTGGTTGTATTTGAATATAGCTGGCCGACAGGATGTGAGAAATGCACAGGAATTCCTGCAACAGTTAGTTCCGCACCGGGAATTCTCCGCGTTACAGGCAGTGGTAGTGAATGCGGAGAATATACCGGAACGCGCCCGGTGGTGTGACTTGATTGAGCTGGCTTTGGAGACTATCACCCATCGTAAGATGGAGAAGGTTGTGATGGCGCGTAAGACGCAGTTAATACTGAGTGAGCCTTTAGCGGCTGCCCAATTTATGGCAGCGAGCCGCCAGATAAATCACCGTTGTTATCATTTTATGTTGGCGTTTAATCGGCATGAGGCATTTTTGGCGTCTTCACCAGAACGTCTTTACTACCGTAAGCAGACTCAACTTTATACAGAGGCGCTAGCGGGGACGGTTGCCAATTCTGATAATACTCAGCACGCCGAAAAATTAGGGCAATGGTTACTGGAAGATAAAAAAAATCAACATGAAAACTTGCTCGTTGTTGATGATATTTGCCAGCGTCTTCAAGGTGCTGTGGTTTCTGTCGATGTGGCTCCGCCAGATGTGATTCGTTTGCGAAAAGTCCAGCATTTACGCCGCCGGATTCAGGGAAAGTTAGAGAGTGCTCGTGATAGTGATTGCTTGCATCGTTTACAACCAACGGCGGCTGTTGCTGGATTACCTCGTGAAGCGGCGCGTGATTTTATTGGTGATAGCGAACCATTCAGTCGTGATTGGTATGCGGGTTCCGCAGGATATCTTTCCTGTGAACAGAGTGAGTTTGCGGTTTCCCTGCGTTGCGCAGAAATTAACAACAATTTACTTTCTCTATATGCCGGTGCCGGGATTGTGATGGGTTCTGATCCACAACAGGAGTGGATAGAGATAGAGAATAAAGCTGCCGGGCTGCGCACTTTACTGAAAGGTGAAGAGTTGAATGAAAATAATCTCCGATTAAGTGGCAATTCATTGAACTAGGATAAAGAAATAATTATTTGTGCCGTTAGGCTAATAGTCAGCTTTTATAGAAATTCTCTGAGTAAACTATGTCAAACAGCGCATTTAACCGCCGCTGGGCGGAACTTTTATTGGAAGCACTTACTCGTCATGGATTACGTCATGTTTGCATTGCACCCGGTTCACGTTCCACGCCTTTGACACTAGCTGCCGCGTCAAATAACAAACTGATTTGTCATACTCATTTTGACGAACGTGGATTAGGGCACTTGGCTCTGGGGTTATCCAAGGCAAGCAGAGAGCCGGTTGCCGTTATCGTGACTTCTGGAACCGCGGTGGCAAATCTCTATCCTTCATTAATTGAAGCCAGTTTAACGGGGGAACGAGTAGTTTTCCTTACGGCTGATCGGCCGCCAGAATTGATGGACTGTGGCGCGAATCAGGCTATCCGTCAGAATGATATTTTTGCTTCTCATCCATGCCAAACAATCTCTTTGCCAAGACCGACCGTAGATATCCCGGCAAGTTGGCTGGTTTCTGTCATAGATCATAGTATGGCGAATTTGCGGCATGGGGCCTTGCATATTAATTGTCCATTTGCCGAGCCGTTATATGGTAATGAAGAGCCTGCTTATGAAGAGTGGCAGCAGCAGTTAGGCGATTGGTGGAAGGGTAACGAACCTTGGTTAAGCCAGCCAGTCGCTAATGTTGTGGCAAAAGTATCGGATTGGCACTGTTGGCAACAGAAAAAAGGTGTTGTATTGGCTGGTCGAATGAGTGCCGAAGAGGGAGTTAACGTTGCTAAATGGGCAAAAGCATTGGGCTGGCCGTTGATTGGCAATGCGCTTTCACAAACTGGGCAGCCATTGCCTTGTGCCGATTTATGGCTGGATAATCCTCATGTGCAGGAGATTTTAGCGCAAGCGCAACTGGTAGTGCAGTTTGGTTCCAGCTTGATAGGGAAACGCTTGTTACAGTGGCAGGCGAAATGCCAGCCGCAGGAGTTTTGGATTATTGATCCGATACCTGGGCGGCTTGATCCTGCCAATCATCGCGGCAAAAAATTGACCTGTTATATTGCTGACTGGTTACTGGCTCATCCCGCGCAGTCGCGTATACCGTGGGCGCAATTGCATACATCGTGGGCAGAAGAGCTTATTGTCTGGTCAGAAAAAGCCGTTAACTGCGTCAGAATAGAGTTGGCAGGGAAATTCGGTGAAGCAACTGTGGCCTATCGATTGCGTGAATTACTGCCTGAACGAGGGCAGTTGTTTGTCGGTAACAGCCTGATTATTCGTTTGATAGATGCGCTGGGGCAATTACCGGCTGGGTATCCGGTTTACAGTAACCGGGGCGCTAGCGGCATTGATGGATTAATTTCCACTGCGGCGGGTGTGCAACGGGCAACAGCAAAGCCCACTTTGGCTATTATCGGTGATTTATCGGCGCTTTATGATCTCAATAGCTTGGCACTGTTGCGTCATCCTTCCTCACCCATTGTGTTAATCGTGGTAAATAATAACGGCGGACAGATTTTCTCTTTACTACCAACCCCGGAAGAAGCAAGGCAACGTTTTTACTGTATGCCTCAGCAGGTTGATTTTGATCATGCTGCGGCGATGTTCGGCTTGAAATATACCAGCCCACAAAGTTGGCTGGAGTTGCAACAAGATATTGAGCAGGCATGGCAACAAAATGAAACCACGCTGATTGAGTTAAAAGTGCCGGAGAGAGAAGGCGCTGAATGTTTGCAACAACTGTTAAAACAGGCGGCAATGTTGTGAGTCTGGCTTGTCGTAAGTTCAACGGTCACAATGATCGCCCTTGGCTGGTGTGGCTGCATGGATTATTGGGCTGTGGTGATGAATGGTTGCCGTTAGTGAATCTGTGTGCTCAATATCCCTCATTGGTCATCGATCTGCCCGGTCACGGTGATTCCACTGACATGCAGGTAAAAGATCTTATGGATATGAGTTGTCTTTTATCTGAAACATTAGCAGAACAGCGAATTAGTCAATACTGGCTGATTGGCTACTCCTTAGGGGGCCGTATTGCTATGTATCATGCCTGTTATGGTGATATTCGGGGATTATGCGGGTTACTGATTGAAGGAGGAAATCCTGGGTTATTTTCCCAACAGGAGCGGAATAATCGTCTCGAACACGATAGAAATTGGGCAGGACGTTTTCGTTCTCAGCCGATCGAACAGGTTTTATCTGATTGGTATCAGCAGCCGGTTTTTTCTGATCTATTGCCTGAACAGCGTCAGCAACTGATCAAAGTACGCCGTCATAATCATGGCGATGGTGTGGCTAATATGCTGGAAAGTACTTCACTTGGATCTCAACCCTGGTTAGTCTCGGTACTGCAACAATTGAAGTTACCTTTTGTTTATCTGTGTGGCGAAAATGATAAGAAATTTCAGCAATTGGCAAAACATTGCACTTTGCCGCTGCAAACCATTCCAGGTGTTGGGCATAATGCTCACCGGGCGAATGCAGAGGTGTTTGCCACGGTAGTAAACCATTTTTTATCACTCTTTAATAAGGAATACGAATATGATTTACCCGAGCGAAGAAGAACTTTATTCCCCAATCATATGGCAGGACTGCTCCGACGGGTTTGAAGATATTTTTTATCACAAATCCACCGATGGTATGGCTAAAATCACCATTAATCGCCCGCAAGTACGTAATGCGTTCCGGCCATTGACGGTTAAAGAGATGATGCAGGCGCTGGATGATGCCCGTTATGATGACAATATTGGTGTGATTATCCTGACGGGGATGGGTGAAAAAGCTTTTTGTGCTGGTGGTGATCAAAAAGTCCGTGGCGATCATGGTGGTTATAAGGATGACAACGGTATGCATCATCTGAATGTCTTGGATTTCCAGCGCCAGATTCGCACTTGTCCAAAACCCGTTGTTGCTATGGTTGCTGGATATGCGATTGGTGGTGGTCATGTCCTGCATTTGGTATGTGATCTGACCATTGCGGCTGATAACGCTATTTTCGGTCAGACCGGGCCTAAAGTGGGTTCTTTTGACGGCGGTTGGGGGGCATCTTATATGGCTCGAATTGTTGGTCAGAAAAAAGCCCGCGAAATCTGGTTCTTGTGTCGTCAATATGATGCTAAACAAGCGTTGGAAATGGGGTTGGTTAATACAGTTGTGCCTTATGCGGATCTGGAGAAAGAGACCGTTCGCTGGTGTCGTGAGATGCTGAAAAATAGCCCAATGGCCTTGCGTTGCTTAAAAGCGGCTCTAAATGCGGATTGTGATGGTCAGTCTGGTTTGCAGGAGCTGGCAGGTAACGCCACCATGCTTTTCTATATGACAGAAGAAGGTCAGGAGGGGCGTAATGCATTTGTTGAGAAACGCCAGCCTGATTTCAGTAAATTTAAACGTAACCCATAATGCGTACTGCAACTTTATACCGATTCAGATTGCCAATGGAGGCAGGAGTTATCCTGCGATATCAGCGGCTTAAAACTCGTGATGGTTTTTTGGTTCACTTACGGGAACATGGTCAACAGGGATGGGGTGAAATTGCACCACTACCGGAATTCAGCAAAGAAACGGTTGAACAGGCCGGTGAAGCCGCGGTGGCATGGCTTAGACAGTGGCACCTTGGCGCTAAACCTGATGAAAGTGAATTGCCTGCTGTCGCATTTGGGATTAGCTGCGCATTAGCTGAATTGCAGGGTAAATTACCGGAAGAGGCTGACTACCGGAAAGCGCCACTGTGTAATGGCGATCCTGATGAGCTGATTGTTCGTCTCAGTAACATGAGTGGACAAAAAGTTGCTAAAGTGAAAATCGGGCTGTATGAAGCTGTACGTGATGGCATGGTCGTTAACGTTTTGTTGGAAGCGGTGCCGGATTTGTCTTTGCGGCTGGATGCTAACCGCAGTTGGAGCCGTGCTAAAGCGGACAGTTTCGTTAAGTATGTCAATCCTGATTACCGCCACCGAATTGCCTTTTTGGAAGAACCTTGTCAAACCCCGGAACAATCGCTCTCTTTTGCCCGTGATACAGGGATCGCCATTGCATGGGATGAAAGCGTTCGTGATGAAGGTTTTAAGGTAGAGGCACAAGCAGGGGTGACGGCTATTGTGATTAAACCTACTCTGATAGGAAGCCTTGCCCGTTGCTGTCAGTTGATTTCAGCCGCGCACAATGTGGGATTAGAGGCGGTGATCAGCTCCAGTATTGAAACCAGCTTCGGTTTGACTCAGCTTGCCCGTATTGCTCATTGGCTGACGCCAGCAACTATTCCTGGACTGGATACGCTGGAATTGATTCAGTCTCAGTTGGTGCGCCGTTGGCCGGGCAGCACGATGCCAGTAACAAGATTGGACGAGTTAGAAATCGCATGGCGCAGTTAAATCCATTTTCCCAGTGGCCGTGGCGCTACTGGGCGTCGTTTAGCCCTGAAAATATTGCTGTTAAGTTGTGTGATCGTTCCCTAACCTGGCATCAATTAGCTATCTCTTTGGATACCATAGCGGCCAATTTTCGCCAACAGGGGGTAGTTGAAGGCAGTGGCGTAATGCTGCGAGGAAAGAACAGCGAAGAGATGTTGTTTTGTTATCTTGCGGCCTTACAGTGCGGGGCACGGGTATTGCCACTGAATCCTCAATTGCCTGAAATACTCTTGGCTGAATTACTGCCACATTTGAATATCGATTTTGTGGCTGATTTTTGTGGTGATGACTTGCCTGTGGTGGATGCCAGATCCCTCGATTGGCAAAGTGAACCATTAAATTCT
This sequence comes from Photorhabdus aegyptia, assembly GCF_000612035.1. NCBI lineage: Bacteria > Pseudomonadati > Pseudomonadota > Gammaproteobacteria > Enterobacterales > Morganellaceae > Photorhabdus > Photorhabdus aegyptia. Next base: position 6,876 of record NZ_JFGV01000094.1, read on the forward strand.
GATGATAATTCAGTGGTATGGGATGCTATGCGCCCGGTCAGTATGATACTGACCTCTGGCTCTTCAGGATTGCCTAAAGCGGCTGTTCACTCAATTCATGCTCATCTTGCCAGCGCACAGGATGTACTTTCAGCAATCAATTTTCAGCAACAAGATAGTTGGCTGCTTTCATTGCCGTTGTTTCACGTATCGGGACAAGGGATCATTTGGCGCTGGTTAATGCAAGGGGCCTCCTTGGTGCTAGGAAATAGCAATCTGTTGGATCACGCTTTAGCGGATTGTACTCACGCGTCATTGGTTCCAACTCAGCTTTGGCGATTACTGGAGCAGTCACAAAATCAGTCACTGAATTTGAAAGAAGTGTTGCTGGGGGGATCAATGATCCCCATTGAATTGACTCAAAGGGCGGAGCAGCAAGGTATTCGTTGTTGGTGTAGTTATGGTTTGACCGAACTGGCTTCAACAGTATGCATTAAACGGGCAGACGATCTTCCCGGTGTCGGCAATCCTTTACCGGGCAAAGAAATTCGGCTAATAAATGAGGAAATTCAGATTCGTTCTGGCAGCCTCGCTAACGGATATTGGCTGGATGGTAAATTACAACCGTTAGCTGATAGTGATGGCTGGTTTCATACCCGTGATCGAGGAGTGATACAAAATGGTGAATTGCGGATACTTGGTCGGATGGATAATCAATTTTTCAGCGGTGGAGAAGGGATTCAGCCGGAAGATATTGAACGGGTGATTAACACCCACCCGCAGGTCGCGCAAAACTTTATTGTTCCCGTCCCCGATTATGAATTTGGTTATCGCCCTGTCGCAGTAGTAGACAGTAATTCATCTGAGGTCATTGATACATTACCTGAATGGTTGATTGGTAAACTGGCTTCTTTTCAGCGCCCGATAGCTTACTATCTATTACCTCAACAGTTTAAAAATAACGGCGTTAAAATTTCCCGTCAGCAAATTAAGAAGTGGGTGTTGGATTTGCCAAGTTTATATTGAGTTATTTTGATTTGTTTTCGTACTGCCCATTATTTATCGTGTAATAATGGGCAGAGATGGTTAAAAAACTGTGTTGTTAGACATTATCCTTTCATTTTTTTCAGCGCGTTTTCAACACCGGCGCCATATTCTGGGTGAACTTTTCTAAATAGCTCAACCTGACGACGTTGAGTATCTTCATGTGCTTGTGATAGCTCACTGGCGATACGATCAAACATACGTTGATGCTCTTTACTGTTTATTAACATAAACAGTTTACGAGGCTGGCTGAAATAATCTTCATCTTGACGATGGTTCCAGTGGTCGGCATCTCCTTCTAAAGCTAATGATGGATGTTTGAATTCAGGTTGTTCCTGGAACAATCCCGCATTGTTTGGTTCATAAGTCACCGTGTTTCCGCTGTTGCCATCGACACGCATTGCCCCATCACGGTGGTAATTATGGAACGGACAACGAGGTGTATTGACCGGAATTTGATGGTGGTTAACGCCAAGACGGTAACGTTGAGCATCACCATAAGAGAACAGACGGCCTTGTAACATCTTATCAGGAGAGAAACTGATACCCGGCACGACATTAGCGGGGTTGAAAGCTGCCTGTTCAACGTCTGAGAAATAGTTATCAGGATTACGGTTTAGCTCGAAATAACCGACATCAATCATCGGGTAGTCGCCGTGAGGCCATACTTTGGTCAAATCAAATGGGTTGTACGGTAACAGATTAGCTTCTTTCTCTGGCATGATTTGAACTTTTAATTTCCAGCGTGGATAATCTCCTTGCTCAATTGCTGCAAACAAGTCACGTTGAGAACTTTCACGATCTTTACCCACCAGCGCTTCTGCCTCTTCGTCCATCAGATTTTTAATGCCTTGCTGACAGCGGAAATGGAATTTCACCCAGAAACGTTCATTATCTGCATTAATAAAGCTGAAAGCATGGCTACCAAAACCGTGCATATGACGGAAAGATTTAGGTACGCCACGGTCACTGAAATCAATGGTTAATTGGTGCAGTGATTCAGGTTGATGAGAGAAGAAATCCCATTTATAGGCAGGATTACGTAAATTAGTGTGGGGATCGCGTTTAACAACATGGTTAAGATCTGGGAACTTCAGTGGATCGCGAAGATAGAATATAGGGGTGTTATTGCCGACTAAATCCCAGTTACCTTCTTCAGTATAGAACTTAAGCGCAAAACCACGAATGTCACGTTCAGCATCTGCTGCGCCGCGCTCACCGGCGACGGTTGAGAAACGGGCAAACATCTCGGTTTTTTTGCCTATTTCAGAAAAAATCTTAGCTCGGGTGTACTTAGTAATATCGTGAGTAACCACAAAAATGCCATGAGCGCCAGAACCTTTAGCATGCATACGGCGTTCTGGGATCACTTCACGATCAAAATGGGCAAGCTTTTCTAAGAACCAAACATCTTGTAACAACATAGGACCACGTTGACCCGCGGTCATGACATTATTGTTGTCAACGACAGGGGCGCCAGCATTCGTTGTAAGTCCTCTCTTTTTCATCACACTTCTCCTGTTTTACATGAAAAAAAACAGCGGAATCGCTGATTAAGAAAAATGTTCTGGTCAATGGCGAAATGCAAATATTGTGTTTTTTTATAATTTATTTATTATTTTCTTATTTACTATTTAATTTGAAATTATTTGTATGGTTAATTATTAAGTACGTGAAATGAAGAATTCACACATATTTAGTAAGTATAGATGATTCATTTCTTTTTGTTGTCTATCGGTTTAGTTGTATTTACGTAAGATGTGTAACATTAAGTAAATAAAGAGGAAATGTGATGAAGATTTATCTTGCTGCGGTAGCGACCGGTTTGTTGTTCATTGCTGAGTCAGCGAATGCAATTTCCGTGAATGTTCAGGCTGGTCGCCATTTCACCAATACTTCTGCGGCAATTGGTGATAACAGTGCTGGCTTATCTTTTAATGGCAACTGGGCACGCAGTGATCATAACGGTCAGTTGGGAAGTTTGGGAACCGCATTTAGTCTGCCTGTTGGTCCATTGACGGCCAGCATTGGCGGTAAGGCTCTCTATTTATCCCCTAAAGATGGAAAAAATGGTGAGGCATTAGCGGCAGGTGTGGGTTTGAGTTGGACTGTTATGCCCTCTTTAGCTCTGTACGGTGAAGTTTACGGCGCGCCATCCCGATTAACTTCGGGTATTAATTCTTATGCTGAGGCTGCTGGTGGCTTACGTTTTACCGTATTTAAACCGTTGACAGTGGATGCAGGTTATCGGGTTATGAACATGAGAGGGAAAGAGGGGAATAGAGATAACAAATTGGCTGATGGATTTTATATCGGTGCCGGTTTGAATTTTTAATTTACTTTTTCCATGCCGTCCGCACCATTTCTGATGCGGACAGTTTCGATTTCCAATTAGCCCACTTCTGGCAATAAACCACTGACAATACCTATTTGGATGGTAATTACCGTAATTCCGCAAAGAAATATCAGAATCAAAGCGGGTTTTCCGCCTTTTACTCGATAGGCTCTTTGCTCAATTTGACGGCTGCGCCATGCCAGCATGGAAGGCAGTAACAAGGCGAGAATAGAGAGTGCTACTGCGGCGAAAGTTAACGCCATAACAAAGTTTGGATAGTATAAGGAGCAAAGTAGTGGTGGAACAAAAGTAATGATGCCGGTTTGCAGGCGGCCTGTCGCGTTATTACGGCGTTTGAACAGATCTGCCATGTAATCAAACAAACCTAAAGAGACCCCAAGAAATGAGGTTGCCAGCGCCAAATCGGCAAACAGACGGACAGCAAGCTCTACACGAGGCGTCGCGACAACTTCTCTCACTGCTTTTAACAGCCCATTCAGTCCTGATTGCTCTGCTAAGATCCCGACAAAAGTGTGGGAAGAAATGGCGCCCAGTGTAGCTAATTGCCATAAGATATAGGCAGTCAGCGGGATAGCACTGCCGATAACAAATATTTTGCGTAACTTTTGGGTATCGCCTCCCATATAATTCACGATACTTGGCACACTGCCGTGAAAACCAAAAGAGGTGAATACCACGGGAATAGCCGATAATACCAAACCCTGTTCCAAAGGCATTGACATCAGATTAGTGCTTTTGATGTGGGGCATCATGACAGTCAGCATAATAACCAGGAAAATGATTTTTGCAGTAAATAGCAGGCGGTTAATCATATCGACAGATTGAGTGCCGATAGTGACAACACAACCTGCGACAAGGGTGAAAATCAGTACGCCAAATGAAACAGATATGGGTTTACCCAGCCATGAAGAGAGGCTGCCTGACAGCAACTCACCGGCGCCGCTAATATAAGCGGTTGTCAGGGCATACATAAGGAAGAGCATACTGAAACCGGTGAGCCATTGTCCTCCTCGACCAAGATAACGTTTTGCCAGCGTTCCCAGTCCCGTATCGGCCGGGCTGTATTGATAAACTTCCACCAGCAATAAAGCGGTATAGCTCATCAAAACCCAAAGAGCGACTAACATCACAAAGGTTGTTCCAAAACCGACACCGGCTGCTGCCAGCGGCATCGCCAGCATTCCTGCGCCAATTGTCGTGCCCGCTACGATAAAAATACTGCCAAGAGTACGATTCTTCACGCTTTCCCCTAGTTTATGAACTGATTGAAATCGTTATGGAAAGGCAGGCTAAAGGAATAATTTATTTATGTCAAATTAAGGTTACACTTAGTGTAAATAAATAATTACAATTGCGTTTTTGCATGATCCTAAATTATGTATTTCATTAAATATAAAAAGTTATTTATTCTATTGAGTATTTAAAAAAACAGACTTTATTCACACTTAAATAATATAATTTTTTATTTTCATCTGGACTACCAATTAAAATAAGGCGTTATTCATTATTTTAACAATTAACGCATGGTGAAATAAAAATTATCAATGGAAAGAATAACTGTTTGTCATACCGTTCATCATATTCAATTTGAAGGCTCTGAGAGCCTTTCCCGATCAGCAAGAGAAAAACTAATACAACCTTATTTATCCCGTTGCTTAACCTTGCCAGATATTAATGAACTGGTGCGTAAAGTATCGAATGCCTTGTTATTTCAAGTTTAAAATGTCACCTTTTGGTGCAAATCCGAGTTTCTATAATCTATGCAGGAGCATATGTATGCTGCTTGAAACAATAACATCTTTGGAATGCAGCCTTCACGACGCCTGGCGGCATGACAGAGCATGGCTTGAAAAAATCCTTCATCCTGATTTTCTTGAAATAACTCGCTCAGGTCACTTAGTCGGTCGCAGTGAAACGATTGACGCCCTGATAGATGAAAATAGCACTAATTGCAGCATTGTAAGTTCCGACTTCCGGCTGACGATAGTGGGAGAAATGTGCGTTATTTTACTTTACAAAACTCACAATCAGAACGGTAGTCATGTTGCATTGAGGTCATCAACTTGGGTATTTTCTGATGAACATAATTGGCGGCTGATTTTTCATCAAGGTACACCATGTGGCTTATAGACTGGGGTATGCCAGAGTCAGCGCTGTCGTCCAAGGATTTAACACAATCTAGCAAGCGGTCATAGAGGAGCATTGAATGGCAGAATAGCAGCAATTATGTTAGTTGCGATAAACCCTGATTGTTCAATATGTGGGTAATGACTTTATTGCATCGAATAAAAGTAAATTTGGCTTTCCTATAGTTGATGTGAATCAATGGAAATTGAATGAGGGTAATAATTTCAGTCATCGTTTTATTGATGAATTTAATTGTGTGATTGAAGTAGAGGTTTATCAGAAGGCTATTATTTTGATAATAAAAGAGAAATGTAATAATTCTTTATGGTTGGGATTGGATAATGATGAAAATATTATTAGTGTCCTAATAAAATAATTATATAAAAAGGATGTTAATAATTTTTTAATTCTATTTTATGAGCAGTTACTGCACTGAAATAAATCTCATTGTCAGGATTTCTGAAAATATCAAGTAATTCGTATGATAATTTTCTGGTTCAATTAAATAACAAAGAAGAAGATGTTAATTTAGAACAGTTCAATAAATATAGCAACTTTATTTGTCAGGTATTTGTCTGATAGAGAATTAGGTAATAATAGCAGGCTCATTAATTATTAGTTTTCAGCTTGAATTATACCTATGAATTGATAATATCGGGGACAAAATTATAACTAAATGGAAAAGCGTTAAAACTGATTAAAAAGAAGTTAATAAAGTCTTTTAGAACATTTATTAACTTCCGATATTTTTAATGAGATCATATATATTTTGGTTTTATTTTTCTCTAAAAACCGATTTATTCATTTTTATATTGTAAATAATTCTTCATTCTATAGTCTTTTAATACTTGGTCTATTACCCAACTGGTTCGTGAGCCTGATTCTCCTGTTGATGGGCAGAATCCTTTTCCTTGTAATTCATTGATGATAGTGTTAATCAATGGCATTTCTATATGCTTTGGATTATCAATATTAAATTGGTGTAATTTATTATTTTCGTCATAATATGAAATGGCTGAATTTCCAAATGTAGAGAAAGATATTTTTCCTTTAGTACCAATTATTTCAACATTATCTCCTCTAGAGTTCGATACAAAATTCCATATACCCACACCTTGAATATTATTTTCAAACATAAATGACATTGATACACAATCTTCAGCGGGATAAGCATTCCCTTGTGAATTTGCATGTCCTTTGACAGAAATAATCTTTCCTAAAAGAAAGTCTAATATATCAAGAGTATGACATGCTAAATCAACAAATAACCCACCACCGGAAATTTCTGGATTAACAACCCAAGGTAAATGATGAGGATCTTGGTAACATTGCTCTATCTCTCTATAAAGTATACAACTTACAATTCTCGGTGTCCCTATCGCGCCTGACTCAATTAATTCTTTGATCTTTAAAAATCTTGGCAATGCTCTTCTGTAATAAGCTACAAATAAGGGAACATTTTGGGATTTACAAGTCGCGATCATCTCATTACATTCTTCGAATGTTAATGCCATAGGTTTTTCTACATATATTGCTTTGCCAGCTTTAGCCGCTAAAATGGTATATTCTTTATGTGTAGAGGGCGGTGTTGAAATATATACTGCATCAATGTCTTTGTCATTAATAAGTGAATTTGCGTCAGAATACCATTTAGGGATATTATGTCTCTTGGCAAAGTCTTCTGCTAAATGAGCATTGCGCCGCATTACTGCAACTAATTCAGAATTATCTAATTTATAAAAGGCAGGGCCACTTTTTACTTCAGTAACATCACCGCAACCAATAATGCCCCATTTTATTGTTTTTTTCATTTTATTTTCCCAATATGTTTATATCGAATTCTTTCTTAATAAAATCTTGGTGAAGATTATAATAAAATTCTGATTTATCCCATTTTTTTCGTTCCAATATATGATTATATAACATGTTTTTTACTTCTAAATCAAGCGAGTTAATATAATCTTTATCAAATTTCTTATAATCCATTACACCAAAGTGACATGTGGGTTCACATCTATTAGTATGGTAACCCAATTGTATTGTTGCGCGATTATGTTTCAGTATGCCACCATATCCTCTATGTATTGCCAAATTATTATAAAAGATAGCTTCTCCTGGATTTAGTATGATTTTTTCACCGATATTAATGTCAGGCGATTTGATTGGGGCTATTTTTTTTGAACCAGAAAATAATGCTTTTTCTATATTATTAAAATTACGAATATGACTACCTTTTACAAACCATAAACATTTATCTTTATATAACGGTATGTTTATTTGAATATTATTATGGAAATGCTTATCTGAATACCATGAGTCGAGAATTTTTTCATCAGGAATTTGTATTACATCCCGATGCCAGCCTTGACGGTAGTCAATCCCTTTATTTGCGTAGAATAATGAGGCGCCATCAAGTATGATGTCTCCGCCTTTTAATAAATGGCTACAAATCTCAATAATTTTATTATTATTAATAATTGATTGAATTCCCTTAATTGCCATTTCGGGTTGAATAAATTGAATATTAAACATCTTATCATTATTTTGTTTGATATGATTATGTATTATATTTAAGTAGAGATCAATTTTAGATGCTGATAAGATAGGTTTAATAATATATCCATCTTTATTAAATTGTAATAATTCATCTTTATTTAGCATATTTACTAACCTTAAGTAATTAAAATTATTTTTATATTGAGAAATAATTTTCTGGAGTATGATTGTTGAGGAGTTTAATAATATTTGGGGCTGTCCTAGATAGCGATTATATTTTTCCCTTAACTATTTGTTTTA
>NZ_JFGV01000093.1:0-15342 GCF_000612035.1 Photorhabdus aegyptia
CATTTAAGCATTTAAGCATTTAAGCATTTAAGCATTTAAGCATTCTATAATAATGTCAAGATTGTTTCCACTCAATAATCAATTTTTTAAAATAACAATAAAACCCAATGCCGCACAAAAAGATGATTAAACTATTAACGTATTGTTTTTATATTTCTATTCTATTATGACCGCCATAATAAAACGATTACGGCGGTCATATATTAAAGCCAATTCTTCCGCTTAAAATAGAGATACGGCGCAAGACCGGCTGCAATCATTAAACCAATTGCGCCCGGATAACCCAATGTCCAGTGCAACTCCGGCATAAATTCAAAGTTCATACCATAACTGGAAGCCACCAGCGTTGGCGGTAGGAATACCACAGAGACAACCGAGAAGATTTTGATAATCCGGCTCTGTTCAATATTGATAAAACCCATTGCCGCCTGCATCAGGAAATTAACTTTCTGAAACAGGGATTCATTATGTGGCAATAGCGATTCAATATCCCGCAGGATTTCACGAGCCTGCTCCAGTTGATCACCCGGCAAACGTGCTCGTCGCACCAAGAAGTTCAGCGCGCGCTGAGTATCCATAAGACACAAACGAACCTTCCAGCCGATATCTTCCTGTTCAGCAAGACTGGACAAGGCAATATCAAACTCATCACCTTGTTTCCCTTCCATAATGACCCGGCTCAGGGATTCCAGCACGCTGTAAATATTTTCGATAACATCAGCCAACTGTTCGATCTTGGTTTCAAACAGATCCATCAGCACTTCATAAGCATTGCCATCAACCAATGTCTGATTACGAGCACGCATACGATACAATCGGAACGCAGGGAGCTCCCGCTCTCGCAATGTATAGAGACGACCATCACGAATAGTAAATGCAACTGTTGCGTTGCCAGCATGGTCTTCCGCGTCTTCAAAGTAAAAAAACGAGTGAACGTGTATCCCGTCTTCATCTTCAAAAAAACGCGCCGACGCCTCAATGTCATCCAGTTCCGGTCGGGTTGCCAGAATTTGGCCTAATTCGTTTTGAACTTGCAGCCTGTCTTGCTCTGCCGGTTCAACCAAATCTACCCATAAGGAATCAGATAACTTTTCTCCCTCTTCAAACTCAAGACGGAGCAGGCGATTATTCTCTAATTTAAATGCGCTCAGCATGTATCATAAGTCTCCTTTACTCCCTACGTGATCGTAAGGCGCGAATGTTACGCTTAGAAGAAAAAGCCTGTCAACATTCAACCTGGATATTATTTCTAGACCATTTCAAGTCTGGCATAAGCAGCAACCAGCCACTTAATCCCTTCCCCTTGAAACGCGATTTGTAATCGGCTATGTTCACCACTCCCCTCCATATTGACAATGGTTCCTTCACCAAATTTAGGGTGACGAACACGTTGTCCAAGGGCATAACCGCTATCATTGGCACTGATAGGCGTGCCCAACCGACTATGGCTAACTGGACGAGATACTGTCGCTCGTAACCGAACTTCTTCAATACATTCTGACGGCAGTTCCCCAATAAAACGAGATGGCCGATGATAAACCTCTTTACCATATAAACGGCGGCTTTCTGCATAAGTGATGGTCAGCTTTTCCATCGCACGTGTCAGACCCACATAAGCCAAACGACGTTCCTCTTCCAGACGTCCACCCTCTTCAATCGACATCTGGCTTGGGAACATGCCTTCTTCCATGCCAACAATAAATACTTGTGGGAACTCCAGTCCCTTAGCCGAATGCAATGTCATTAGTTGCACTGAATCCTGATAGGCATCAGCCTGACCTTCTCCCGATTCCAGCGCGGCATGGGAAAGAAACGCCTGCAATGGCGTCAAATCTTCATCCTCTTCCTGATAGCTAAACTGGCGAGTCGCGGTAACAAGTTCTTCAAGGTTTTCAATACGCGCCTGCGCTTTTTCACCTTTCTCCTGTTGATACATCGCTCGCAGGCCAGAATCACGGATAATCCTGTCAGTCTGAACATGCAATGGCATCTCTTCAGTTTCTGTCGATAACGCGTCAATCAGTTCAATAAAACGTTGTAAGGAAGCAGCGGCACGCCCGGCCAGCACTTTCTCTTGCAGCAATATTTGGCAACAGTCCCACAAGGTTTGCTGCCGCTCACGCGCCGCCTGACGCACAATATCTAACGTTCTGTCACCAATACCACGAGTAGGCGTATTCACTACACGTTCAAACGCCGCGTCATCATGACGATTGGCGATCAGACGCAAGTAAGCCAGTGCATCTTTAATTTCCTGACGTTCAAAGAATCGCTGACCACCATAAATACGGTACGGCATTGATGCCTGTAACAGCGCCTCTTCCAATACACGAGATTGAGCGTTGCTGCGGTAAAGTATGGCGCAATTTTTCAGAGCGCCGCCATTTTCAAGCCAGTTTTTAATCCGGCTAACCACATAGCGAGCTTCATCCAGTTCATTGAATGCACAGTAAAGGGAGATGGGTTCACCCTCTACGCCATCCGTCCACAAATTTTTACCCAGTCGATCACTGTTATTGGCAATCAATGTATTGGCAACTTTCAGAATGTTACTGGTCGAACGGTAATTCTGTTCCAAACGGATAGTTTCAGCGCCGGCAAAATCTTTCAGGAAACGCTGAATATTCTCGACTTGAGCCCCACGCCAACCATAAATAGATTGATCATCATCCCCGACAATCATTACTTTGCCTGTTTCCCCTGCCAACAGATGAATCCAGGCATATTGAATACTGTTAGTGTCCTGAAACTCATCCACCAGAATATTAGTAAAGCGGCCACGGTAATGTTGCAGGATCTGAGGTTTATTCAGCCACAACTCATGAGCTCGCAGTAAAAGCTCGGCAAAATCCACCAACCCAGCCCGATCACAAGCCTCCTGGTAAGCTTGATAAATTTTCTGCCATGTCGCCTCAACAGGATTGCCATAACTTTCAATATGCTGTGGCCGCAATCCTTCATCTTTTTTACCATTGATGTACCACATGCCTTGACGAGCCGGCCATTGTTTATCATCCAAATTCATCGCTTTGATAATGCGCTTAAGCAGACGATGTTGATCTTCGCTGTCAAGAATTTGAAAATCCTGTGGCAAATTGGCATCCAGATGATGCGCTCGTAACAAACGATGAGCCAAACCGTGGAACGTACCAATCCACATTCCACCTTGACTAGTACCGATCAAGTTTTCAATCCGATGTCGCATCTCCGCAGCCGCTTTATTGGTGAAGGTCACGGCCATAATGGAAAATGGCGAAGCCTTCTCCACCGACAACAACCAAGCAATTCGGTGTACCAACACCCGGGTTTTTCCACTCCCCGCGCCAGCTAACACCAACATATTGGTCCGCGGAGCCGCTACAGCTTCCCGTTGTTTGTCATTCAGACTTTCGAGCAGATAGGAGACGTCCATAGTTACCATCAATTGATTAGACAGCGACCCGAGGTTGCTGTGTTTTTATACAGAATAATTTCTTGATTATATCAATGCTGTCAAAGAAGCCAAATTGTAAATCTCAATGTGAGGCAGTAGGCGACTTTCCGTTGTCTGCAATAGCTTTTTGTTCTTAGTATTTATCCAACAAGCCTGCATACCACTACGCAGCGCCCCTGCCACATCAGCATTCAAATCATCACCGACATGTAAGATCTGCCCAAGCGGTAAATCCAGGCGATCCGCAGCCAAACGGTACATATCGCTGCAAGGTTTTGAGCGCCCGTCAGGGCCAGCTTTCAGCACAAATTTAAAATAAGGAGCCAAACCACAGGCGGCAGGTTCCGCATTACCATTAGTAATGGCGACTAGCGGCATCTGTTCAGCAAGTGCCGCCAGAGTTTTATGTGTTGATTCAGGAATATCAATCCGATTACGCCAGAGTGTGAAATGCGCCATGACATCATCGGCCCCTCGATCAGCGTCTTCACCACTAAAACCGTAATGACAAAACATCAACCTTGAACAGTGCCAACGCCATAAAGTCATGTCATGATAAATTTCAGGATATTGCTCCAATGTCAATTCACGGAAAGCATGTAGATCCTGATAATTAAGGTGACTGAACCTAGGATCATACTGCCGTACAAAATTCAGTACTTCCTCTTCTGTCTTATCCATGACTGGGTGATTATCATACAGAGTATCATCTAAATCAAATGTCATCGCTAACACTGGCGCAAGAGGCCGGTAAAAACGCATTACGATTTCCCCCGTTTGGCTCTGGGATGGGCTACATCATACACTTTTGTCAAATGCTGGAAATCCAAATGAGTATAGATTTGTGTGGAGGATAAGCTTGCATGGCCCAGCAATTCCTGAACTGCGCGTAAATCACCGCTGGATTCCAGAATATGAGTGGCAAAAGAGTGGCGCAATTTATGAGGATGAATATGGCTGCTCATTCCCTGGCGTATTCCCCACTTCGCAAATCGTTTTTGTACATTACGGGCTGATATCCGCCGCCCACTCTTTGAGACAAAAACAGCATTATCTTCCGGCTCGAAGAGTTCCCGCATCGCCAACCAACGATTAAGCCATTCAACCGCGGTACGTCCCAAAGGGACTTTCCGCTCTTTACTGCCTTTACCTGAAACCCAGACTTCTCCACCTTCAAGATCCAAATGCCGGCAATCAAGGCCCACTAACTCCGATAAACGTAATCCAGCACCATACATCACTTCCAACATCGTCCGGTCACGCACTGATAATGGATCATTAAAATCGATATTCAGCAGTTGGTTCACTTCATCCACATCGATATTTTTCGGCAAATGACGCTTAGTTCCCGGCGTACTGACGGTTTTACTCGGATTAACGGAAATTTCGCCTTGAATCACCTGCCAGTCAAGGAAACTGCGCAAGGAAGATAAACGCAACGCCAAGTTAGCTGACTGTAAACCAGCCCGACGGTTACGTGTTACTAACATTCTCACTTTCGCAGGATCAAGATCTTTCCATTGGCTGACACCTATTTCTAAAACCATCTCAGCCAATGCAGCAAGATGGCGACGGTAATTGGTGATAGTCACTGGACTTAACCGACGTTCTACCCTGAGATAACGCAAAAATCCCTCAATTGGCTCCAGTAACCGGTCAATTTCCTGCATCATATGCGTTTAATCCAACGAGATAATATATCCGGCAATAACTTAGCCAGATGTTCAAGCATGTCAGTTCCCATGCCTTCTTGATAATGTTGATGGTTCCGGCTGTTAAATATCACCATACCCAGTTCTCCCCTCGTTCCCAGTAGAGAGACAGCAACCGAACCTACCTGCCGAACTTGCGGCAATAACAATAAAATTTCCGGCCCATTTAGCATACCGAGATAGTGATTTTTATTACCAAAACGCTGAATACGGATTGGCTCAAAAGCATTGCGGGAAAGCGCTAAATTAGGTGCATCAAGTGGTGCGCCAATATGCCATTTATCATTGAAAAGACGGATGCTGGCACTATTTAGCCCCATATTCTTAGCCCATGAACTTAACCGACTAAGCATATCCTGCAAACTCTCTGCCGCAACCAAATCAACAAGTAATTTAAGCAACTGCTCAAACAGTTGTTCATTCACTCTAGCCTGTTCCATGAGCAGAGTTATATCTTCTTCCAGATAAGCAATCCGCGTCCTCTGGCGGTTCATATACCATTCAACCAAAGAAACCGTTTCTCTTACCGGGTGAGGAACCCGCATCTGTTCAACGACACATGCATTACGGATAAAGAAATTGGGGTTTTCCAATAAATAATCCACAACAGTCTGATCATCAAGTATGCCATTGATGTTTAACTGCTCTTCTTTTTTCTCCATCTTCGATGCTCCGCAGCTCAAAACAGAATCGATTACAGATGAATTGTGCCATCATAAACATGCGTCGCCGGCCCCGTCATATAGAGCGGTTTTCCCGGCCCGTCCCAACAGATCAACAGTGAACCTCCCGGCAAATCTACCCGAACATGGTTGTCGAGTAGTTGCTGCTGAATGCCTACTGCTACCGCTGCACAAGCACCACTGCCACACGCTTGGGTTTCCCCAGCGCCACGTTCGTAAACCCGTAAGCGGATATGACCACGGTTTAAAATCTGCATGAAACCAATATTCGCCCGTTCAGGAAATCTTTCGTGGCCTTCCAAAGCTGGCCCCAAAATTTCGACTTCGGCCGTTTCCACGTCCGGCACTTGAATCACACAATGAGGATTCCCCATAGAGACAACAGCACAAAGAACCGTTCTCTCTACTACCCGTAAAATATAGGTTTTTTCTGCTTTTAACGCACGAAATGGCACATGATGCGGCTCAAATTCAGGTTCCCCCATATTAACGCAAACCTGATCATCATTGGTGATGCTCAACATCATCCGCCCCGATTGCGTGCTGACTTTAATATCACGCTTATTAATTAAGCCTTTAAGACGGACAAAACGGGCAAAACAACGCGCTCCATTGCCACACTGTGCAACTTCACTACCGTCAGCATTAAAAATACGATAGTGAAAATCCATATCTGGATCATAAGGCGCTTCAACAATTAACAACTGATCGAAGCCCACACCAGTATGTCTATCTGCCAAACGGCAGATTAGCTCTGGTGAGAAATAAACATTTTGGGTCACAGCATCAACGACCATAAAGTCATTACCCAGACCATGCATTTTGGAGAACTGCATATAATGCTCCACGTAAGCCGTAGTCATTGACTATCGGCTTATCTCGCTTATTTCTGAGAGGTGCTATCCACTTTCTGCCCTTGTTGCTCAGTATTCGCGGGAATCTGAGACGCAGCTGTCGCCTTCTCGGTTGATGGTTGTTCTGGAGGAAAATAGAGAGGACCTTTTAGTCCACAGCCGGAAAGTATAAATAAGGTTATGATAGCCAGAAATCCGCGTAATTTTTTCTTCATTGCATTAATGCCTGTAATTCATACGTCAATATTCTCTATAATCGCAGTTAGACCTCGAAAAGCAAATAGGAAATGAAGATGAACGACAGTGAATTTCACCAGTTAGCTGACCAACTAATGTTTTATATCGAAGGGCGGTTGGATAATTACGATGGCGATGCTGATATCGACTGTGAAACCAATGGCGGTGTCATGACCCTGAGCTTTGATAATGACAGCAAAATTATTATCAATCGCCAGGAACCTTTCCATCAAATCTGGCTGGCAACCAAAGGCGGCGGCTATCATTTTGACTACAAAGAAAGTCAGTGGATTTGTGACCGCAGCGGTGACAATTTTTTAACCATGCTAGCACACGCCATCACCGAGCAAAGTGGCGAACAGTTCAGCTTTTAATGCTTGAACCTACCCCGCGCCGCGGGGTAAATCAGTAATGAGACACAGAACGATAAAATTCTGACCGCTCTTCTCTATCATTCTCACCATCATGAGTCACACACAAATGTGAAAAAGATGATCCACTAAATGGAATAACCTGAATCTGGCCTTCCATTTGGACGATCTGATAAAACTGCGGCAAGTTAAAGTTGATAAAACTTGATCCGTAGGTAAACCGATCATGAGATGAAGAATAAAACCGACTGACGTCGCGTACCAATTCTTCCTTACTGCCCTCACAATGAGAATAGATTTCTACCCGGTTGGTTTCATCCAGAATATAGATATTAAAACTTTTACTATCTTGTGTATTTTCGAAGAAAAATTGAATAATGCCCTCGCTGGCAAAACCATCAACCACCGCGGGCAAATGTGTCTCTTTGGTATTAATTTTCACCGGCAACCCATGCAATTTGTTATTAGAAATTGCCCCATAGAATTCCACGGCATTTTCCAATTTCTGCACAGATACATTAAGACGTTCAAAGAACAGCCCCCAAGTCTGACCGGCAATGCGTAATGCTTTAAAACGACCTGGGTCCTGACGATTGCTGGATAAACGTAATTCAATACATTCAGATACCAGTTGCTGGATTCGAGTTCGGATAAGTCCTCGTAAATGCTCGCTGTAACAGAATACCTCAACCGCCGCTGGCGGTGCGGCATCTTGATGCATCTTGCCCAGAATGGTCTTCAACGCTTCCAGCACAGCTTGTTCACCACTAAAGTGCAAGGTCCGCACTTCATTCCATGAATTACGGTAAAGCAAGTCAATACTTTCCACCAAACACTGTTGTGATTCACCAAAACTGAATACATCAAGCTTACGGAAATCAAAATGTACAACCTGATTAGAGAACTCAGCCGTCGGATCTTTCTCCAAATTGACAATAATTGCCAAATGGCGAATTTCACACGGACTATAAAGTGCTTTCGGTGTCGGCGCTGGCAAACGGATGGGGAAATGAGCGGAAATATCATTAATCAATTCATGCAGTTTCAACTCATCACATTGGGTGTCGCCATGATGAATATGGACACACGATTTTTCCGTTAACAAGCCATTAAAGTAGGTCCACGACACTAGTTTATTGAGATAACGATTATATTCCAGAGGTTGATGACCAATAATCGATCCAATCGTCGGCGCCTGATTGTAAAGATACCAACCGCTGCGGTTCGCACGTCCTTGAGGAACATAGATAAATGTTAAATTTGTCTCTGACAGGTCTGGCGAAATTTGCGGATTAACCAGCGTTACTTTTCCTGGCAATGCTTCAAATGCAGCATAAAGTTTACGCGTCAGCACACCAATATCCTGTGGACTGGCACTGACACTCAGATTATTACGGCGGGCAAAACGGATAAGATTACGATAGCTTTGCATCATGGTATCAAGCAGTTCATTATGCGCATCACGAACTTGTTCAATTTTCCATGAGTTGCGGTTATCCAAAACTCTCAACCGCTCTGGTTCCCACTTCCACTCATAGACCAGTTGAGTCAGAACCTGGCGTCGCCAGCCAATGCAACCTTTATCATCCTGATTAAGAGAGAGCTTTTCACAGACTTTTAAATAAAAACATCGACGTATTAGATCTAAACGGGTCGTATCGTTAATTTCCGTCAGATAACGGGTAACACGCTCAAGCATCATACTGTATGCATCAAGGCCAAAGGAGACTATTTCACCAGCATGCAAGCGCTGTTTCATATCCATTGCCAGTAACTTACCATTGGGATATTCCCAAGAATAGGCTTCCAGTAATAAGCTTTTTAATACGGCTTTATAAGGGGAATCGATACTTTTGTAGAGTTGCCATAAGCTAGCGCCAAAATACTCTTCAGCGGATAGTTCACCCAATCCACCGAGATCAAGCCACTCATTTGGCGTCAAAACACCTTGCGCATAAAGGGATAAAACATATTCATCATAATGACGTTCTTCTTCTACGGGCACCATTTCCCATAACAAACGCTTACCCGCCATACGTACCGCGGTACGGTAAAATTCATCAAGTAATAGAATATGCTGAGTAGAACCGCAGTCCTCACCGCCGAGACTACCACTCGCGTTATGGCGAAAGCGGTTTTCATCAATAAGAAAAAAATTAACTTCAATACCAAGCGCTGCCGCCCACTGTTCAATAAGAGTACACTTACGTTGCAGTAAAAGGCGCTCATCATTATCCAGCCATGACTGATGACATACCCAGATATCTAAATCAGAACAACCACTCTGCCCGATTGATGAGGTACTGCCCATTGAGTAAATACCGGTAATAGGCAGTTCACCATTGGCAGGCTGTTCTATGAAGTGATCTAATTTACTTTCTAAATCATTAAGATAAGATTTTTGTGCTTCATCATGCACGAAAAAACATACGCCATAGGGAACATTACCGTTAATGTAGCCTGGCATCATCGGATGATGATAATGCAGTAATACTGGCAGTAAACTGTATACCTGCTTAAATTCCGCACTCATGGCGGTAGAGGCGCGTTCTAACCTGAGTTGGTTTATCGCATCCAGTCTCTGCTTCAGTGTTTCGATATAAAGGTACAAGACGTCTCGCCCAATTGAGTTCCAGTGCCCAGATAAATCCCCCGTTTCCGGTTGTTATAGCTTGATGGAATTATTTAGAATGATTTTTACCAATTTATTACCGGAAACGTGATCAATTTAACACCTTGTCGATAAACCGTAAAGTCAGTAAAGCAATTGAATTGCGATGTGCTATCGTACGAAAAATCAAATAATACATTGTTATATATAGAAATAATCAAAAAACCCATACCATTTATACTCTCTTATACGAAAGAAATTTTCTCCGCCCATTTTTCCAAGCTAATACGCATAATACCTTGTTATCATCAATCCGATGAAAATGACTCCGTTGGCTATATTTTAATTAATGATTCTTTTCATTCGCGATTCCTTAATTACAGAAATAGTTTACTGAAAAAGTTAATTCATAATTAAATCAATCTATTTTCATTGCTATAAAAATAATTTAAAAATTAAAATTTATTTTACAATTTAACATAACCGGCATATCTTCTTCTTAGCCCCTCGCTGGAAAAAAAACGGCTGAAGTGTTAAAACGAGTGCTATGTTTTTCATTTATATGATGGCTGAAAGGGCCTGAGAAATACAAACATCTATGTCAACTAAAACCATCCGTATCGCAACCCGGCAAAGCCCTCTGGCTATGTGGCAAGCGCTGTATGTTCAGCAAAAACTACAACAATGTCACCCAGATCTGAAAGTTCAACTGGTCCCGATGGTAACCAAGGGCGATGTTATTCTGGACACGCCTCTGGCAAAAATCGGAGGAAAAGGGCTGTTTGTCAAAGAGCTAGAATTAGCTCTGCTTGAGGGCCGAGCCGATATCGCTGTCCATTCAATGAAAGATGTCCCGGTCTCTTTTCCAGAAGGGTTAGGTCTGGTCACTATTTGTGAACGTGATGATCCTCATGATGCTTTCGTCTCTGCCAAATATCCTTCTCTTGATGAATTGCCAACAGGCAGCATTGTCGGCACATCAAGTTTACGCCGTCAGTGTCAACTCCGTGAATTACGTCCTGACCTGATTATCCGTGACCTTCGGGGCAATGTTGGAACCCGCCTGAGCAAGTTGGATAATGGTCACTATGATGCAATCATCCTCGCCGTTGCAGGATTGAAAAGGTTAAAACTGCATGAGCGTATCCGTACGTCATTGACGGCAGAACAATCATTACCTGCCGTTGGTCAAGGAGCGGTAGGAATTGAATGCCGCCTTGACGATCAGCAAACACAAACTCTGTTAGCGCCATTAAACCACTATGATACAGAAATCTGTGTTCTTGCCGAACGTGCGATGAATACCCGGCTAGAAGGAGGCTGCCAAGTACCAATAGGTAGCTATGCCGTTTGGCAGGATGGGAAAATCTGGTTACGGGCATTGGTTGGCGCACCTGATGGCAGCGTTATTATTCGCGGTGAGAGAACGGCTTTACCAAAAGATGCTTGCCAGGCAGGAATTGAATTGGCAGAAGAGTTGTTAGAGCGGGGCGCACGGGAAATTCTAACCGAAATTTATCGAGGAAATCCCCCCACATGAACATTCTGGTGACTCGCCCTGCTCCTGCCGGAGAGGAACTAGTCAGAAAGTTACAGGCTGCGGGAAAAACAGCTTTCAGCGCACCTTTAATCAATATTCACCCCGGTTCAGAGCTGCCACAGCTCGCTGAGAAGCTTAACCATCTAAATACCTGTGATATGGTATTTCTGTTGTCAAAAAATGCAGTTTATTATGCAAACTCACAGTTAAATAAAATTAATCTGTCATGGCCCGAAAAGCTGATTTATTATGCTATTGGCAGATCAACCGCTCTGGCTTTTCATCAACTAACGGGTATAAATGCTATCTGGTCATCAGAGGGTGAGACCAGCGAAATCCTGCTAAAACTACCATCACTACATCAGGTTGAAAATAAACAAGCTTTGCTGCTCAGAGGAAATGGCGGACGTGAACTTATTGCCCGGACGCTGACAGAAAGAGGCGCCACAGTTAATTATTGTGAATGTTATTTCCGCCAGCCAGTAGACTACCCGGCAGCAGAATTCAGTGCCCACTGGCAAAAGTATGGAGTACAAACTTTAGTTGTAACCAGTGGCGAAATACTGCAACTGTTATATAACTTAATACCCGAAAGTGATCGAAACAGGTGGTTATTGCATTGCCGCCTGATTGTGGTAAGCGAGCGTCTTGCACATACCGCCCGGAACTTGGGCTGGCAGGATGTTAAAGTTGCAAAAAGTGCAGATAACGACGCCTTAATTCAGGCACTAGAATAAACTGACATGGGATGCCCACTATGACGGAGCAAAAACAGTCCGCCGAGACAGTTGAACAAACAAAAACTACGGTTGAAAACTCGCAACAGCCTGAAACCGAGCCTCAAAAGCAAAAACGTTCTGGCACGCTAAAAAACATGATTGCTATTGCAATCATGCTGGCAATCGGCGGCGGTCTTTATTATTACGGACAGCAACAAAGCCATTTACTGAGTGCGGAGAACCATGAGCTACGCCAACAACTGGAATCACTGAAACAACAGCAATCACAGGATAAACAGCATATTGAAGCGCTGTTTAAAGAACAATCACAGACTTTAAGCCATTTCGCCGCACAAAATGGTCAACTGGGTAATAGCCTGCAAGAGTTACAGGCCAAAATCTCTGCGTTATCCAGCTCTGATGTAAAAAGCTGGCTACTGGCACAAGCTGATTTTCTGGTCAAAATGGCAGGCCGGAAATTATGGAATGATCAAGATATAGTCACCGCCGCCGCTCTGTTGAAAAATGCAGATGCCAGTCTCGCTGAAATGAATGATCCAAGCCTGATTGAAATTCGTCGGGCAATTACACAAGATATCAGTACATTATCCGCCATTAGTCAGATTGATTTTGACGGCATTATTCTACGAGTTAATCAGCTTTCTAACCAAGTAGATAACCTGCGTCTGGCTGACAATACAACCGATGGTTCGCCAATGGACGAAGATAATGATGAATTAACCGGTACACTATCTGAATGGCGCCAGAATCTGAGCAAAAGCTGGAAGAGTTTCATGGATAATTTCATTACCATCCGTCGCCGGGATACCGCAGCAGAGCCATTACTGGCGCCAAATCAAGATATCTATCTACGCGAGAATATCCGAGCCCGCCTGTTGATTGCCGCCCAAGCAATACCACGTCATCAAGGTGAAGTTTTTAAACAGTCATTAGAAACGGTTTCAACTTGGGTTAGAGCTTACTTTGATATCAACGATCCCAATACCAAAGCATTCCTGGAAGAAATCGATTCATTAAGCCAACAGCCTGTTTCCATCACTGCGCCAGACCAACTTTCAAGCCAGCCTTTACTGGAAAAATTGATGCAAACCCGGGTTCGCAGCTTACTTTCCCAATCCTCTGACACCAATCAGGAGGGTTAAGTTATGCTGAAAGTTCTATTACTGTTTGTGGTACTCATTGTTGGTATTGTGCTTGGCCCAATCGTTGCCGGCCATCAGGGATATGTTCTGATTCAAACCGACAATTACAACATTGAAACCAGTGTTACCGGCCTGTTCATTATATTTGTTCTTTTACAACTGGCACTCTGCCTCATTGGCTGGTGCTACCGTAGAGTTATACGCACCAGCTCACGTACCCGTGGCTGGTTCCTTGGACGCAA
Organism: Photorhabdus aegyptia; assembly: GCF_000612035.1. NCBI lineage: Bacteria > Pseudomonadati > Pseudomonadota > Gammaproteobacteria > Enterobacterales > Morganellaceae > Photorhabdus > Photorhabdus aegyptia. The sequence continues at coordinate 13,566 of NZ_JFGV01000093.1, forward strand.
ACGCAGCCGTGCCCGTGCTCAAACAAAAGCAGCGCTGATCAAACTGGCAGAAGGTGATTTCAAACAAGTTGAGCAATTACTGACCCGTAACGCTGATCATGCAGAACAACCTGTGGTCAACTATTTACTGGCGGCTGAAGCAGCTCAACAACGCGGGGATGAATTCCGTACCAATCAATATCTGCAACGTGCGGCAGAAGTCGCAGACAATAATCAGTTACCGGTGGACATTACTCGTGTACGCATTCAACTTGCGCAAGGTGAAATTCATGCAGCCCGTCATGGTGTAGACAAGCTATTAAATCAGGCTTCGCGCCATCCAGAAGTCTTACGCCTGGCTGAACAGGCTTATATGAAATCAGGAGCTTACCAGTCACTGATTGATATACTACCGGTAATGGAAAAAATCCATCTACATGATGAGTTACAAATTCACAAATTGCGCCAGCAAGCCTATATCGGTCTGATGAATCAGTACATGGCAGAACAAGGCAGCGAAGGCTTAAAACGTTGGTGGCATGATCAAAGCCGAAAAATCCGTCATGATGTGGCTTTACAAGTTGCAATATCTGAACATTTAATTGAATGTGATGACCATGAGACGGCACAAAAGATCATTTTGGAAAGTTTAAAACGCCAATACGACGAACGTTTACTCTTATTGATCCCACGCTTAAAAAGCGAAGATCCAAAGCCGATACAAAACGCGCTAGATCATCAGTTAAAACAACATGGTTCAACTCCCCTGCTAAACAGTACGCTTGGACAAGTTGCTTTGCGTCACGGAGAATGGGAAAAAGCGGTAAAAGATTTTAAAACCGCATTAGCCCAACGTCCTGATGCACATGATTATGCCTGGTTAGCAGATGCATTGGATAAACTGCGTAAACCTGAAGAGGCCGCACAAGTTCGGCGCGAGGGATTAATGCTCACTTTGAAGCGCGAGAGTAATGTAGTGAAGAGTGATCTCGTTAATAGCAATAGTGTTAACTAACACTGTAACGTCGTGATTTCTCATCCACTATTAGCAAGTCTTCATGCCGATGATTAAAAATGCCCCACACGGGGTAATGTCAGTCAGTTAAGCAACTGACTGGCTGTTTTTCTGAGCTTTTCTGTACTTATATGGCCCTTCCTTTACCGCTCTCGGGAAGGCCCTTTCCCTCCTTGTCGGCAACTTCACTAACTACGCTATACTTTCCAGACCTCGCATCAGTTCTGGGATTCTGCACGGCGAAGCACCCTGTAACATCATCAGCATTCTCATTACCATGCCGCACGATTCTGAGAAGCTCAGTTGATTCGGCTAATAACGCGCCCCATAGCTCCTGCTCCACCAGAAGTGTAATGACCGACAATTAATGATAGTTTTTAACCCACATTACATGATTCTCACTGGTCCTCAAACCCAGATCACATGATAATGAATTCATGCTATTTACCTCCAGCCTATATTCCATCAATCAGATTGCAAAGAATCGGACTGAATTCCTTTCAAATGATCCACAACTTTGAAAATTTATTAAAAAAATGTTACGTAACGTAACACTGATGGCACAAGGCACTCAGATATAAAAATATAAAGTGATGTTTATAATGTTCTTATGTCGAAATAATCTTGATTAAAAAAATATCATGAATAAATCTTCCGACACTATTTCTAAAAATGATACATTTAATAATTAACCCGAATTCTGCTTAAGCCATCATTGAAATATCTTTCTCTGAGTAGAAAATTTTCAGTGATGGCTTTTTCAATTTAAGGCTGTAAGCAATC
>NZ_JFGV01000092.1:0-16017 GCF_000612035.1 Photorhabdus aegyptia
TCCAAGCTAGAGCATGATATCGCGGAGGTCAGTAAAAAAAGCCAGGTTGACAAGGGGGAGTAAAAGTAAAGGGATGAGTACTGTCCTGGTTACAACGTGCTCCACATTGCTGAGCTGGAGTACGACTACCAAGTTTATCGATACAACTGTAAAACACCCTCAAATAGGGATAGTCAGCGCGGCATGCATTGTTTTGAATGGTAACAGTCAGATCAGGTCTGAGCTAGTACAGCGTGACTGGCTATCACCGCACCGTCCAGTTGGGTGTGATCACCGACATTAAAATGTCACCTGAAGTGACGTGAAGAGGGGTTAGAAGGAGAATATCTGTATGGAAGGGGGGCGTTCGGTATTGAAGATGTCTGGCCTGCGATAGAAGACCAGATTCATTAGTCATAAATATTAGAACGGGTGCTTCGCTAAACTAAACAGTAATCAGCTCTGCTATTTTTGTTGCAACAACTGCTAGTGTATCTTCTCCCGTGTCCAAGCCGCTTCGGGATGCAAGCAAGGGACTGACATTACGGAGAGCTTCATACGTCGTGTTATGCACGATGGGAACGAGCTGGTTGCCTGCCAGTAAAGCAGAAAGCTCTTTATCAGCAACGCCTTCTTTAGGCAGGCGGTTTAACAATGCGGGGGGCACCAATACCAGGCCGATTCGAGAGTTTGCTAATCCTTTATCAATGGCACGCATCATAGGAACTCCAAGGGCAAGATCCTTTTCGCTAAACCATACTTTGACACCTGCCGCTTCGAGCAAATCGTGTAGCTCTTTGGCTATACCTTGTCGGTCATCCCACGCATGGCAAAGAAAGACGTCACGCAGATCTGGTTGCTCTACGGCAAGTTTCTCAACCGCTTGTCGAATCGGCGTGAGTGATTGTACTTGGGCTGTAGTGTAAGAAACGGAAGACCCCGATTTTGACCAGCGTGGCTTTATGCTGCTGCTGGATCCACCGCCACTGCCTCCATAACCTCCACCACCGCTAGTGCCCGATGAGGAGTAAGAAGGATAACTATCATAACTGTAGCTACTGCGGCGATAACCACTGCGATTGCGACATGCAGGACAGGCAGCAGCTGCTGCTGCTGAGCTGTGTCCACGTACCGGAGCCGTACATCTTGCCATACTCTGGTTTCCCCTTATTATTCTGGAAGGTATCTGCTGTGCTTGTAGGATCAGATAAGTAATGAGGGTTCTTGGTGGTAAAACCAACTGGCGTGTTTTCAGAATCTTGCACTTCATCACACTGCCACAGATAAATTTGAGCCCAAGAGCCCAAAAAGAGCAGGGGGCTAGCGTTTCAGGCTAGCTCTGAACTCTTCCGGGTTTACCAGTACTGGGTTGATGGCTCTGAGTTGTTCCTGAACGCGGGCCTGTGCACGGCGTCTGGGCATTCTGAGACGTTTGTTATCAACGATTTGTCCCTGATCAACGCAATCGAGTTTGTCGAAGATCTGATATGTCAGGGAACGGTGTCGATACTTGAAGCCCAGTGTGCCATCCGGATAGTCGTAAACTTTAATTTTTTCTCCGGCAATGCGTGTATTTTCCTCAGTTGGCTCAACGAGATAAATCATTTTGTTGTAACGGAAGGTCAATGATTTAGAGAGCGTGCGCAGTTCCTGCCAGGCAAAGATGTCGTCCAGTTCATCAGGCGTTTCAGCTGAAGCGTCTGATTGGCTCGCTCCACGCGGCTTTTGGCCTGAGAACTGTTAGCGCAGATGAGTTCTATCCCCAGCTCATGAAGTACACGGCCAAACTGAGTTGTGCCGGTATTTCTGTTTTCAGGCTGGCTGACCCGGAAGATAGCATGTTTATCAAGGTATTGTCGCGTTGCTATCATGTAATCGAACGCGGACTCAGTCTCTATCCGCCCGACCTTCAAACTGAATGAGTTCTCCGAGACAGTCACGGCGGTAGCGCGGCTGGTAAACACGTGGTTTACGTCTGGCATGCGGGATCCAGAGACCATCAGCGGTCATCCATTTTCTGAGCGTTTCTACAGATATGGTAATGTCGTGGCGTTCCCTTAGTTTTTCAGCGGCCAGTGTGGGGCCAAAGTCACTGTAATTTTCATGTAGCAATGCCAGAACCCGCAGTTTTAGTGATTCAGGCAGTCTGTGGTTACCGGGTGTGCCACGGCGCAAACTGACAAGGCCCGCAACACCAATATCTCTGAAACGATTTACGAGCCGCTGAACCTGGCGCTCAGTCAGGTTCAGTTGCATAGCTGCATCTCGCCGGCGCATACGCTTTTCAACAACCGACTGAATGACGTTCACTCGGTTTAACTCTTTGTCTGACATGCTCACTAACATCCTGATGTCCTTGCGGCAAAAAAGATTACATCCTTTATGCCGCAAAAAGTGACATTACTATATTGGTGCTACATCTTTGGTTCGCCTAAGATATCTTATGTTAAATAGACTTAGACGATGAACAACTTCACATAGAACTAGGTGATTTTTGACACCCTTTCCTGTTCTAGTGTTACGATAATTACGATAGGTTGAATGATGTACTTTTTATATGTACATTGCATGTGTACACCTACTTCTACCTAAGGAGATAACCATGCAAACCTATACCTCAACTCAGGCCAGAGCCAATATTTCTGTGGTGCTGGATACCGCAGTCAATGGTGAACCTGTTGAAATCACCCGTCGGGACGGCAGCGCTGCCGTAGTGATCAGTAAAGCGGAATTCGAGGTGTATCAGAATGCAAAGCTGGATGCCGAGTTTGATGCTATGATGCAACGCCATGGTCATACAGTAGCAGCGTTGACTGACCGATGATTTGGGTGAGTGCTCAAGAAGTTATTGCCTTCCATGATCGCATACTGCGACATTTTCTCGGCGTTGCCGGGATAGCAGATTCTGGCGTTGATTTATCGTGTGCAAAACCGGGTTCACTATGAAGGCGTTACTGACCTTTTTGAACTCGCCGCAACTTACTGGGTAGCGATTGCTCGTGGTCATATCTTTAATGACGGTAATAAGCGGACCGCATTTCTCGTGACCATGAGCTTTCTTTAGCGTAATGGTATTTGCATTCGCGATAACGGCAATACGCTGGAAAACTTAACTGTAGAAGCTGCTACTGGTGAGAAAACGGTCAGTCAGTTGGCTCAAATAATACAGAGCCATTTCTTTAAATCCCTTCATTAGTGTAGATCAATCAATTTCATTTGCTCCATTTTCTTGTTCCACTAACGTTGGACATAACATCTTCAAAATCGAAGTTTTGATCTATATTGGGGTTGAACTGCCCCCTTTCTCTACCATAGGTAAAGCTTGGACAATCACAGCTATCTCTACCTTCACCGCAGTCAGTTCAGGATTTCGAGTTAACTAATTGGGCTGGGGATCGTGAGCTGAATCGGATCCGAGAACTATCGGTTCCCTTAAATAAAACTGAGGTTATATAAGATTACTGTTCTGATTGAGGATCAATTTGTTTTTCTCTAATAAGATTTCGCAACGCAGTACGTGCTGCTGCCTCTTCCGTCATACCATTGATATCAACGACGGATTCCAAAAATCGTGACCATATTATCTTCACAGAAATATTCCGCTTTATATTGGAGACCATCTTTCTCAACACGGATATAGGGCATATGATTCCTTATATAATTATAAATACGTCAATAATTGGTCAAAGCAACCCGAAACGGCCGACTTTGGGGAGCTGGTGAAAATTGTCATAGCAATCAGTCCATTTATTTTTTCCGGCGGGTGCTGATTTTCTACAATCAGAATTTGACTGTCTGAATTCTGATGCTTCACGAGGTCGTCATACAATTTCTCTTTCAGATCTGTATCTTGTAGAGCGACGTCATCTTTGTCTTCTTTTATTCTTTCATACTTGGAACAAAATAGGGTCAAAATAACTTTTCAAAACGGAGTCTTCCAGAGTTGTATGCTTTTTCTCGAAAAAATGATTAAATCGTGTTTCGGACTCTGCCCATCTCTGAACATTTTGTGTGACTGATTCAATAAGTAAAGGGTCTAGGCTAAGATATCCAACTGGCAAAGATATATTTCTACCATCTTCAATTGGGATATGGTGAAGACACGCGACCATAATATTGGGGATTAGTAACACCTCACATTTATCCCCACCGAATCGTTTTTCGCAGTCCATAAGCTTTGCATCAACACCATTATAGATTCTGTTTTGTTCAAAAGCTTCTTGTTTACTCGCGCATGGTATAACCAGAACGGCACAGAAAGTTTTTTTTCTATTGTCAAATAATTTGACTATTGAATCAATGAAGAAACTTAGCTCATTTGTTCTTCCCCATGTACCACTTTCAGCATTAGTCAGCCAAATCATACCACTAGATGATTTAGGCTTTTCCTTAAATATTTTCTCCAAATTTTCATGAATAGCGCTTAAATTAGGTTTAGTGTAAAAATTACCGAGTATTAGTTGCGTGTCATTTGAATGACATGATGTCCCCATTTCATAGTGTTTCATCAAAAGCTCAAGGTTAAGTGATTCATTTTTATCATCCCAATATTTAATTAAAATCGGATCATTGGTGGCACTCAAGTAACTATGAAAATCCATTGGAGTATATTCGCCACAGCCTGTGCTGATTGCTTCGTCCATGGCGTTAAAGAGTGTTCTATTATAATCCCATTCATCTAAAGCGGGTGACTCATAACCTGTTTGGAGTACTTTGGGAGCATTTGTATCTATAAAATACTCAATTGGAATTGGAACAACTACGTCGTATTTGCCATTTACGTGATTAATTTTGTACAACTCTTGACGGTCAGAATAAATATCTTCACCTTTCACCATTTCTCTAAAATAGTGAAAGTGAGTATCGAAAGCTGACCGCGCTTTGTCATTCAGCTTTTCAAAAGACTCATCAGGTAACGATAGAGTAATACATGAACTATTTACACCACTTCTCTTGATAGCATTTGGCAACATTCGAAAGTCTTTCAGCTCAAAGTGAATGTCATCAATTTTATCTACAACTTCAAAGAATCTCGGAAGCATGTTGCCTTCCACTTCTTCAAAATTTTCTAGTGCATGGAATGTTAGTTCAATCTCATCATCGTTCCATTTAATCAAGCTTTCTTCGATAAGATCGTCTAGTACAGCCTGAGTTTCTGTAGCAGTAAATCCAAAATAATTCTGTATCAACTCAACCGGTGAGCTACCCAGTGAATGCAATACACGAATTATAAACTCTTTAACAACTGGTAATTGTCGCTTTTGGCTCACAGTATAGTCGATAAAAAATGCTTTTGTGGGCAGTCCAAAGCTGATTCTGTTTAATTGAACTTTCATTGGTTATTCCTTTTCATCCAATTCGCAAATTGAATAATCACGAGACTCATTGTCTTTTATGAATTTCAATACACGCCCGAAAGCGGTCGTTTGATTGCTTCGACTCCACATATGAGTATTACCTACAATGAAAAGACACTCTTTAGCGCGAGAGAGTGAGACATTAGCTCTATTTTCAGACGCTACATGACCTTGATTTCCATGACTATTGCTTCTTACAAGGGATAAAATGATGATATCATTCTCTTTGCCTTGATAACTATCAACAGTATCAACTTTTATAATCCGTTTCTCTAATAAACTTCTTGCCCATGAAAGACTATTAATCTTTCTTACTAGGGCTCTAACTTGCTCACCGTACATGCAGATAACACCAATTTTGGGGTCTTCTCCCTCAATTAATATTTCATCTTGAGAGTCGTTGTCATAAAGACGTTTTATGATAGAAATAATCGTGTTTGCTTCATAATCGTTAATGTAACTTTTATTATTTACACCATTTCCCTTGGGTTGAGATTCGAGATTTTTTCTCCCGGCTCTAGATGTATCGAACCAAGTGACGGTGGTTGCAAAGGTGTTAATCAGCTCTTTGTATTTTTCGCTGGTTTCCCCCCTTCCTGTTGCTAGAACCCCGTCGTAGAAGTTTTCTGAGACTATATTGCCGATTGGGGGAGCCATACGATATTGGGTGAGTAATGAACGCCCTACTTTTTTCCCATATTCAGAAACGAATGCTCTTTCAAAATCACTTCTTTTGAGCTCATCTATCTCAAGTTTAGGTAATCTCAGTTTCGCTGCCTTGAGATGATTTTCATCAAAAAGTGGAGGAAGCTGTTTATGGTCTCCTACCAACAAGACCTTTTTCCCGACTTGCATTGCGATAGCCAATTCACTCGCGGGGGAACGGGCAGCCTCATCTATGACGACTAAATCGTAAACGTTTTCTTGAATTCCATAGTGGAAGCGGCCAATTCCAACGCAAGTACCACATACCAGTGTTCTAGTTTTAGCTAAGAAGTTTTGGAATTGGGCTTGTCCCGAAGCCATCACACTCAGCCATTCATTAGACATTTCAACAAGGTTTCTTACTTTGAAAATAAGACTTTCGGAATAAATTTCAAAATGTTCAGACAACTTTCTGAGTAGTGTACTTCTAATATATTGAATTCGAGTATCTTCAAACGATAGCGTAGATTGCAAATGGTGCTCCAAGAAACTCGTTAAACCGGTTTTAAGTTTATTTTCTTTCTGCTTGAGAACGGGACTACCTGCTAACTCTTCGTCTTTAGCTTGTGATGATAGTTGGTCAAATCGTTGTCCGAACGATACTTCGAACTCTGTGATAACATTTGACATTTCAGTCGAAATACCAATTTGTAATAAAAGTGCTCCCAAACGCTCTTTATACTCAGCCCGAAACTTATCGCGGTAATGCTCTTGAAGCGCTTTTTCACCTACATCAGTCAGTGACGCAGATAAATTCGATTCATCTCCTAGTCGAACGATATCAATGGGCTGTTCATTTCTCCTAAACAAGGAGCGAACTTTCTCACTGGCATTATTCACTGCTTCATGTGACTGACTAACTAGCAGTACGCGCCTTGCTCCATTCATAATGGAGTAATGAATATAAGAGCCGATAAAAGCAGTTTTTCCTGTTCCCGGTGGCCCTTGAAGTAACGCAATTGGACTATACTTATAAAGAGCTTTAAATGCCTGTCTTTGCTGCTCGTTTAGTGAAAACGCTATATGTCCGTCTTCATGATATTCAGTGTATATATCTAACTCTTCGTCTGAAGGGACGTGGCCTTCAGTATAACCAGCTTCAAGTCCTGGAGAAAAATAGTCGGGTAAGTTTGGAATAATAGCCCTACCGTTGATTATCTTAGAAATAGCCTTCTCTCGTTTCGCCAGAGATGCAGCGGTCATGCTTCCTTCCACAACTAATGTATCACCGAGTTGAGGCGTTATTTTTCCTCTCGGTTTAACAATAACTGTATCAGAATTTAAATCTTCTACAATTCCGATATCTCTGAGCTCACCTCTTATTTCCATTTTAAGTGTGACACGTTCAGTCCTTAGATCAACATCGAGCTTACTATCCTCTAGAAAATAGCGGAAAGTTAGCCATTTATTTTCAGAGTATTTCGGCTCTGTAACCACCTGAATTTTCGGGTAGCTTTCCAATTCTGTTTCGACAAGAACCTTCCAAATTTTTCGTGCATCAACAATCGCGGGTTTAACTATTTTTGGCAGTGTCAGTATACGCCTTTCAGTTGATTGTGAGATCGGTGTTGAATTATTTATCCGAAATAGCTCTTGATATATTTCACTAGTTAAAATGAAGTCAATAAATTTGTCATTTGAACCACTTAAATTGTTAGAGAGATTGATAATCCCATTGAGTTTAAGTTGAGCATCACGTTTATTCCAAATAAATTGATCATGACGTAGGTCTCGAAGCGTGGCTCCGACAATAAACTTCTTCTCAGGTTGGATAAGTATATCAAGCTGTTGCTTAATGCCACTCAACTGAACACTGACTAAGTCCCGTCCTTTTCCAGCATTGAACTTCATCGTCAAATAGTACGAGCCATCATCAGAGGCTAACTTATCTGATAATTCTTTGAATTTTTTATAATGGATATCGTAACTTTCGGCACTAATTGGTAGAGGTGGATTTACAATTTGTTCTAGATTATCAACTAACTTCTCAAGTTCTGTTGTCGCAATTTCTGGTAATGCCAGGAGTTCATTAGTGTATTTGGTGAGGTGAATTGTATTTATCACCTCAGATAATTCATTAACGATCTTAATTACTGCATAACGGTCGAGGTTTGATTTAGACTGAATCTCATATGAGGCCGGTACGTAAGCCGGGGTATGTTTATTCCAATCTTCACTTTCATACTCAACAACATCAATAAATTTTATAGTTAGCTCTTTGACAATGATATTTTGAGGATGTAAGTCTCCATGGTGAAGTCTTGAAGCATGTAGCTTGATCAGAGCCTCCACTAACCCCTTAATTAATTGAATACCGTGCTCTTTATCTATGTCGACAACGGCATCTCTCCACGTTTCTCCAGCTATCCATTCGTATTTAAAGTAAACACTGGTCATCGTAGGATTGATGCCGAACTCTAATATTTCTGGCAAGCATTCCAAAGATGAATTCTTAATAAGTTCTAGTCTACTGAAAAAAGTAAGAAGTTGATGATTAATCCCCCCTGTTTTATTCACATCACTTACACCAAACCATGTTTTTACTCCAAAGCTATTATCTGACGACTTGAGTAAGTAGAAAGTCCCTTCCGATTTTACTGGGAGTACCCCGAAATCTGTGAATACGTTTATATTAGTATGGTATCTTGATAAAGCAGATAGGGCTCTTGATGGATCCTCACTACTAGTTTGAAGGAGTTTATTGAGTTCGGAAAGCGCAGCTCGTAAGTCTTGGAATCGATATTGAGAGTCAAGTTCTAAACCTTTGGCGAACCAGTCGCTTAACTTCATACTTATCTCGCAGTTTTCCCTCGGAGTCCAAACATAAATGCCCTCATCTTTATTAGGCAAGTCATCAAAGGCAATGTAATGGCATGCAGCGGTTGCGAGATAAACATCTCTTGTATAAGCAGTACCATTTGTATCGTCTTCAAGTAATTCTTCAGGCGTTTCTACTCGACCATGTTGAATAATTTTACGTACATTTGAGACACTCTTTTTATCAGGATCAGGGTAGTATGCAGTTAAAAAGTTGGATAAAACGACCTTGCTGGGTAATGAAAGCCAAATGCTGTGAGAACCAAGGTCCCGGTGGGCAACATCAATATCATGAAGCCTTGCTACCTGACTTATCAGCATTTGAATAAGGTCGAGTCGGTTTTGTTTAGTTAACTTAGATTTATTCTTTCGAATAAATACATCAAGCCTTTCTTTTTTATTAGGCCATTCGTAGAGTTCAACAAAATCTGCCGTTAGATCTGTAGGTATGTGTAGAAGCTGGAGGTGAACATTTTTCAAGTCTTCATCTTGATTATCTATATACCCTAGGACATTTGACTCTCTCTGAGCAATTACAGCTCTCTGATCTGGCGTTCTAGCGTATTCAACTATACATGGGGCAGTAAAATCCCATCTTCTCATCAATGCCTTGTAGTTTGCATTGTCAGCACGTTGGCTTTGAAATTCTGCATACAAACCGTCTTTATGTTGGAAAAGAAATGTACCATGTTGAAAATAATTATTAGATGAAAATGTCTTGGGTTTAAAATCGGCACTATTATTAAGAAATATACGATCCCATATGGTGATGTTTTTATTGGGTATGTCTTCTTTTCGATTAAAGGTGAAAGTTTTACCAAATTTTTTTTCATACTCGCTATCAGCACCTATATTTTTGAATTCATCTAACGTAAATACATATTGTCTTTCATCAGAAGGCAGGTGAGATGCATCCGCGGAACCGCATAAAACTACACAGCTATCAACATAAGGAACGAACTTCCCACTCAGCTTTTCATTTAACCGAGACTTTAAGATCTTCGCTGCTCGACTGGATTGTGATACTGCGTTTTTACGATTTTCTTGTCTACCATCAGGATATTCTTGGATCCATTGTTTTCCTAGGGAAAAAATTCTTCCCTTATAATTCTTTAATTCAACAACAATAATTCTATCGTGTGTTATAAGAATGATGTCAGCCTCAAATTCTTTTCCTTGACGACCAACCATTTCCAGTGAAGAGTATCCTTTCCAACTGTCGGGAAGATGCTTTGAAAGTACTTCATTGGCTTTTCTTTCATACCCATTGATGCCTAAAGGATCAAGACATTTTATTTCCACTTAACTTCCTTACTGAATATATTTTACGAATTATAAAGAAATTCCTGACATCCACAGTCTATTTCTCTTGGCGATAAATTTTAACTGACCTATTATTAATTATTCCTACAAGCAGTGACAGGGGATATTGCCAATCCATATTCCCCCGTATTACCACCGCGCTGGGAAGTACACCAAAGTTTTGGCTCCGTCTCCAGAGTGCTTATTCTGGAAAATCGAATCGACACATCTGGGATCGTTTTATACGGGGAGCAGGACGAAATTAGCAGGTCACTTCGAAATATTTAGCAATAACAAATGCAGGTACCTGTCCTGCATTGACACAACTCTAAACGCTACTCACTCTGGAATTTAGTAGCTGGCAGGTTCTACTAGTGATGCAGTCAGGAAGGTTATTGGGGTTAACAAAGGCCCAAGCTAATTTTTCTACGCTACCGCCCTCAGAGCTTTGGCCCTGCTTTGCTTCAATGTTACCTTGTCTAACATAATGGTCAATATTTCAATCAGATAAGTTCGAAGATTAAGAATTTCACAAAGGGAAAATGTAATTGACTTGGTTCATGAACTAAGACTGTGCAGGATGCGGTAAATGAGCAGAAAATGGTCGTTTTAGTGTTAATTCATGAAGTTGTAGTAGATGAAATGAAGGTGATAAGTTAAAAACAGTGTGATAGGAAATTTTTATTTATGAATTAGACTTACGCTCAACATAAGTTAAATAACCTATCTATGTACATTAGTTCATGGTTATCTTTATCATCTCAACAAATCAGTTAGTGACTTTTTATGATGCTCTTCTCTTTTTTGTTGTTATGTTCATAGTAAATATCTAGGCACAACGCGATGAATCCCTGAATTATCTGATGCCGGAAAAGTACTGGCTAATGACTGAAACCCAGAAATCTCAAAAAGTATGTGAAACTAAAAGCGGTATGCTTACACTATATTTCTAAGAAGGTCTGTTTACTCTCAGCATGGCAGAGCTGACAACTAACCAAAACTCAACACACGGAGAAGTATCAATGGCTAAAGCACGGTCAATGACGACGGACGTTTTAAAGCAGCATACGGTCCCCCGATTTCTGCTCGATAACTTCGGTATGACCGGAAAAGGAAAACGAAAGCGGTTTTACGCGTTTGATAAAACAGCGGATAAAGTATTCCAGGTGTCCATACTGGATGCCACCACTCGGAACAGGTTTTATAACGTTGACGACCACCCAGATAAAATCAGCCTTGAACCTCTGCTTGGTATCTACGAGTCAGATGCAGCACCAGTCATCAACACATTACTGCAACACAGGGATATCCAGCGGCTAACCGCAAATGAGCGGTATATTCTGGCTATTTTTGTCGCCATTCAGCGAGCACGATCTTACAGTGTTCAGCTACAGATATCTCACTTGATCGATACTCTGACCGACAAACTGAAAGGCATGGACTCCACGGCAGAACAGATCGAACAGACGCCAGGGGGCCCTCCAAGTATTGGGACCCGGCATCTTTTTCTCCGTACACTGCTCGATCAGCGGCAAGAAGCAGACATGCTGTTGCAAAAAGACTGGTATTTGTATGAAACAGATGACGAACATCCTTTCTATATTTCTGATAATCCCGTCACGTTTTATAACAGTAATAACTTTGGTCATTATGGAAATATTGGATTCGGTGTCAAAGGGATTCAGATACACCTGCCGCTATCTTCCACTCTGACGCTAGCCATGCTGTGTCCTTCGATCAGGGAAGATTTTATCAAGAAAAAACGTGATGTTGAGTTTATGGTTGCTCAGGCCCCGCCCCGCAAAGCATTCCTTCTCACATTAATCCGTTCGCTCTGATTGAGCACGCTGATCGATTTATCCGTTATTCCAGAATGCCACTACATCCGAATCATGTCGTTCGGCTGAATAGCCTTCAGGTTGAGTATGCAGAGCAGTACGTATTCTGCCAGACAGACAGTTTCTCACTGGTTCGCCAGATGCTGGGCGATGATCCTCGTTACAAAGGGGGGACGAGAGTGATTGTCGGTTAAAGCTTATCCGAGGAGCCGAATGCCCGCAGCAGCGACTACACAGAGGATTGCGGTGTGACAGACACCATTCGAAGACAATGCTACCTCCTTCAGAGGCATCTGCCATGCTTTTAGTATGAGTGTGACGATTGATCAATAGTGCAATCAGATAACCACTAAAGTTTGTGGTTATCTTGTACCGAGATTGATTATCGAAATGGTTCATGAACCAAGACTGCGTGGGATGCAAGAAAAGAATCGAAAAATGGCCGTTTAGCGTTAGTTCATGAAGTGGTTATGGAATGAATGAAGATGAGAAGTTAAAAAAAATTTATAAATCAATGCGATAGATAGGTTATGACTTATGAAGTAGATCTCTGATCAACATAAATTAAATTGGACAGAATACATCATAATTTTATGAACCACTTCTTACCACTGAAAATTTCTCCCTCGCCTTTTTCTTGCATTCTTGCATGACATTGAAGTTTTAATATGTTTGATAAACATGCGCACTGGCTAAAGCTATGGGCTTTTAGTTAATCAATAGCATATGCTCTTACTTCCTGTATAGGAGCCCACCATGACAGCAATTACCAGAAGTCGGGAAACTAAAAAATTTCTTTTTAAACTCCGCGAACATGATAGTGAGTTTGGAGTAAGTGAATCAATCTTCAACCGTTTAATGAGTGAGCTTTCACTCAATCAAACCGAGCTTGTTCCCGAAGCACTAAGAGATCTCGCAGGAAAAACGATACCGGCATACGAGCCGGATGATGGCCCTCTGACCGATGGACAGATTGCAACCATTCGAAAGCGGCCATCTGACCCTGACTGGTTTTCTGTGGCCCCTTTGATTTTCAAAAATACCTCCCCTACCTAAACTCGGTTCGATACCTCCGCTCGCCATTCCATTGTTGCAACGAACGTATAAAAAAACTGCAACCTAAATAAAATGAATGAGAGCTGGTGACACAAAACACTATTTGGAAAACATCAAACTAATAAGTTTGATGAACCGTATTGGATACAGAAAAACATCTGCCACTGTTCCGAAAACGTTGGTGGACTCCATGCCAAGTATAAAGAAACATCGCGAGCTGACGGAAGAAATAGAGAAGCATACCGAGTTTCTTGCCTACCCCGTCCGTGGATTAAAAACTTGATGCTGGATATGGATGAGTACCTGTTCCACCTTTTCCGGGCAGTGCATACCCAGGAGGATGCGTTGCGGACCGGATTCGCCCTCGATTGTTGGATGCCGAGAGTAACATGATCAACTTTGTCAGTCCCCCGGAGTGGATACATATTGAAAGCGTAGCAGACGGTAGCAGTGATCAGTCTGGCGCTGAGTGGCAGCAGGTCGATTTCAACTTGCCACCCAATACACTAAAGGCAGTTGCAGAGTTTATCGTCTCTCAGATCCGCCCCCGCAATGGTATACATTTGAGCGAATATGGAAAAGGTTCCTATTATCAATATGGGATCATCCTTTACACCCGGCAAATATGCTTTGCCTGTTTGGATGGAAAGGCTGTAATGAGCGAAGCCGTGAACAGCATAAACGTATCTGGTGGGTTTGCGGCAATTTTGTATCTGGCGTTACTCCATCGAATGACGTTGTTGTTAAGCGCCCTCTACGGCTTGGTATTTTTGGAAAACGACTGATATGCGCGAAGAGCTTAACCGGCTAGCCGAAGTGCAGTTGCTGCGCTGTGGACGTGTGCCGATTGAACAATTCTGGGATTGATGCTGGTGGCGGGTATATCTTAATGGTTACTCGCTTTCAGTTAAGCGTGGTTCATGAAATTTCGTGTCGTTCGAGGAACACAACATCACCTACAACAAAGTCACTTCCTACTAAATGGGAATCGACAAGATACTCGCACGCGATGTAATTGACCGGATACTCTTTCCGCTTACCGTCTTCATCGCAAAGCATATAGCAGTATTCTTTTCCGTTGATGTTTAGCGGTGGCCGCAGCGTTACCATTTCAAGATACCCGCCCACAAAATTAGTGAGATCCTGAACATCAAACTCGCCCTCCATGCCCTTATTTGCCGGGAAGTCCTCGGCAAAAACCTCTTTGGTTGTACGATCTGCTTTAACCAGAAAAGCCATATCCATTATTCCTTTCAAGCGAAACGTTGAATCAATCATAGCAGACCGAAACACTGCCCCGAACCGGAAAAACTGTTTTTTTACTGTCATACTTGCGGGCAATCATACACATACACCCAAATCACCCTCACAAAGAACCTAAGGAATGATGAAGTTTTTGCTAAAGAAAACAAAATCGTGGATATCTTCAGGCTATGGTTACTTTAAAAGAACTTTACTGCTGCGTGTCGATGACTTTGTGCCTCTCTGGCATCAGCAATTCATTAAGGATAGATTACGTCAGCTTAATCGACCGTCTTTTCTTTCTCTCAGCTAAGTGATGACGCTCCTTATCTTATTTCACATCAGTCATTACCAGAATCTTAAATCCTTTTACTTTGAGTATGTAACACCTTATTTCCAGAAAGAATT
Source organism: Photorhabdus aegyptia (assembly GCF_000612035.1). NCBI lineage: Bacteria > Pseudomonadati > Pseudomonadota > Gammaproteobacteria > Enterobacterales > Morganellaceae > Photorhabdus > Photorhabdus aegyptia. The sequence goes on from NZ_JFGV01000092.1 coordinate 14,705, forward strand.
CCCCGGATTAGTCAGTTATACTCGAATGCTCGCACTGAAAAAAAGAGCGTTCACCCCTTTTCATTGCCCAAGGCTAAGACAGCAAAGATGGCTTTTATTGATTCGACCAGAATAGCGGTATGCCATAACTTGCGTCGGGTCTTTGATGACGTAGTGAGTCGAGGAAAAAGCAGTACAGGCTGGTTCTATGGCTTTAAACTTCTCTTGGTTATCCATGATTGCAGGGAGTTTTTGGAGGTCAAATTGATCCCGGTAATACGAATGATAGTCAACCGGTCAAACAGTGAGTGAAAGGGTTAAGTGGATATGGAGATAAAGGTTATCTTTCACAAGCCCTGTGTGAAGACCTGGCTGTGGAAGGAGTTACGTTGGTGACGAATATACGCAACAATATGAAAGCCAAAGCTTTATTACTATGGGATAACCTGATGTTAAAAAAATGTTTTGTGGTAGAGACCGTAGTGAATCAGTTGAAAAATATTTCTCAGATAGCACACTCAAGACATCGTAGTGTTCTCGGCTTTCTGCTGGAAGTCGTGTCAGGATTAATTGCCTACACTTTTCAACACAAAAAGCCGAGCTTAAATTTACGTAATTTTGAAATAGCTATCCCTAAACAAAACTGAGGTTAGTTAGCTTATTTAACCACTGATTGAAATGTGGGCATTGGGAACGAATTGTATCTAATCCAATATCACCGGCGATGAGTGGGCCGTGTAAGGTCTTATGGTAATTGGGTACTATCGCCAAAATACGCTTAGATGGTGCAGTTTGTGGGCTATTATTAATATCTTCAGGGCTATCAAATTGAGCTTTGATGGTTTGTAATACTGAAATGGGGGCGTTGTCATCAAGCCAATCCGCAAATTTTTCAGGTTGGCAAAACAATAGTGCTTCAAATTCATGTAATAACAGATTGGGAATAAAATTAGTTTGCCCAATATCATTAGCGAAAGCTTGCTCTAGCTTAACTACCCGTTCGTTGGCTGCATTATCCTGTTGTTCATTATAATCAGGGAAATCAGTAGGCAGGCCATAGTAGTCAATTAATGTTGTGACGAATGCACCGGGATCTTGTCGACATAAGCGAGTAATTTGATATTTTACCTTACCATAACTTGTAATACCGCCTTTCTGACTGGTACTCGTCTGAGCTAATATTGGTGTCAGATAGATTTGCTGTGCTACAAAATAGGGAGCTAACACATCCCGCACAAAAGTTTCTTCCGTTTGCCCTTCTACAAAAACATTGATACGGATCATCGCTGTGGCCTCCCGCCGAGTAAATTTTTCTTCCATAATTCACCAAGGCT
>NZ_JFGV01000091.1:0-16049 GCF_000612035.1 Photorhabdus aegyptia
TCGGCTTTTTGTTCATCGGTAATGAATATTTTCATGACGGATACCATGAACCTCATTTGAGCGAAAATCAAGCAGTTTCAATGAGCACGGGTATAGATGATGTCAAAACCACAGTGGAGTCGTTCCTGTGGGATAAGTGCAGGAGGCAACCTGTTTACTGCCTGCGCGGCATCCGGCATAAAAGCGGCGTGAAGTCTATCCAGGCTCTTGTGGGGAACGTGGGAACCTGTCACTCCGATGCAAAGGGAGAAGCGCAAGTGGAGGCCCCATGAGCGTCAGAGTACCAATGCGGAGTACAGGGGCGGAGCAAGCCGTAGTAGCGATGAAGGACCGTAATAGGTCCAGAGCAAAGGGCCTGCCCCATTGCGCTGATAGCGGGGCAGCAACCACCGGCGACGAAGCGGGTGGGAGGACTGCTGCAAAGTCGGCAAAGCCATTTCCTGTCAGTAAGAGGCAGGTATGGGAAGCGTATAAGCGAGTGAAAGCCAACCGCGGGGCAGCAGGCATTGATGGACAAACACTGACCGGGTTTGATGAAAATGTGACAGACAATCTCTACAAGCCGTGGAACAGACTGGCTTCCGGCAGTTATATGCCCCGGCGGTCCGGCGTGTGGAAATTCCCAAAGTTGATGGTGGAGTGCGTCCGCTCGGTATTCCTGCCGTGTCGGACCGGATCGCCCAGACGGTTGTTAAGCAGGTTCTCGAACCTGTGCTGGAACCGCTGTTCCATACGGACTCGTATGGTTACCGACCGGGAAAATCTGCCCACCAGGCGATTGCGCAGGCGAGAAAACGTTGCTGGCAGTTTGACTGGGTGGTGGAAGTGGATATTAAAGGCTTCTTTGATAATATCGACCACGCACTATTACTGAAAGCGGTGCGGCATCATACTCAGGAACGCTGAGTGGTGATGTACATCGAACGTTGGCTGAAAGCACCGGTGCAAATGCCGGATGGAACAATGCAGTCAAGGGAGCGTGGAACGCCGCAGGACGGTGTGATTTCCCCCCTGATCTCGAATTTGTTCCTGCACTATGTCTTTGACATGTGGATGCAACGTCAGTTTCCCGGCGTCCCCTTCGAAAGATACGCGGATGATGTGGTATGCCACTGTCAAAGTCAGTTGCAGGCCGAAGCACTAATAAGTGAACTAAGCCAGCGGTTTGCGCAATGTGGACTGGAGTTGCATCCTCAGAAGACCCGGGTAGTTTATTGCAGGGATGCCGATAGACGGGGGAATTACGCAGAGACGCGCTTTGACTTTCTGGGCTATACGTTTCGGCCCCGTTGTGAAGCATCATTTACGTTAGTTATATCCTCTGACGTCTGAGAAAAGAGTTTAGCTTTAAGAACATTTTTCATTTTAGCAACGTTATCTTTCATCTATATCTATTTCCTTAACGAATTTGTTAGAAATTTGAAAACTGTCGTTCCCAACAGCCATCAATCGGATTTTTCTCTTATTTCTTGTTTCCAATAAATAAAAACCGAGGTGGTTTCGCATAGTAAATGCAACATCATTACACTACGAGTAAACAATTTCGTATTCCTTTAAATAATCTATTAAATAACTTTGCCACCCCGAGTCTTTAGTAGATTATTTAATCGGGTTACAACCAAATTTATTCCTATTTCCTAGACGGAATAAAGATTCAAAAAGTAGGTATTTATTTCTAATTTTTTTCTGATAATGTCATGACTCGAAAACTCTAAATTGTTATCAAGCGTCATTGTTTTAGCTATTTATTTTAAAAAGTATAACGCCTTCATTATGATTATAGCCTTTGGTTCTTATTTTCTATTAAATCTTATGATTATCGTATCTCCTTCTCAGTCACCAATACACCCTTTTCATCAATGAGTTATGTTCGTTCATCAATACTCACTTTGTTTTTAATTTTTCTTCCTCTTTCAGAGCAGCCATAGAGTTTACGATATGGTTTATTGGCAATTATGAGATGCTGTCATAAGTCACCATTATCATTAAAAATGGGGCTGTTGATTGTATTGATTATGCATAAATGTCAAATTACTATTGAACTTTATCTACTCACTATTAATTCCTAATTAAAATCATTTTAAAAAAAATCAAACCAATTGTTATTAAATTATCAATAAATTCATAAAAACACCCTGTATATCCGTCATTCCGCCGCCATATCTGTAATGCACTGATTTTAAATGATTTATATAAAATTCATGCATTTGTTGATTCTCAATTAAAACAATAAATTACGAATGCGGTGCAGAATGTCGGGTATATCCAATTTCATAAAAATAGAAAATTAGATTAAAAAAATTTTCAAGGCATTACTTTGCAACAAAAATAAAACCATTAATTTCAATATAAGGTAATTTATAAAATATTCAACAATATTAACTTAAAGTGGTGAAATTTTAACTTCGATTTAATATCTTTGGTGATTGTCATAGATAATAATTATATAACAAGAGCTATAATCACCACCTCCCCATAGTTATTACCATCCACTATTTTAATACCAAAGAAAATTTTTTTAATTCAAGTTAACTGAATTACCCCATATTTCCATCAAGAAACACGTTATTATATATATCCCACTATCAATCATTCGTAAAAACACAAGCCAAAACAATAATAGCAGGCGGATTCGACTAATAAGCGCAATTTTTCAGCAGGGCTACAATTTAAAGCTTCCTCTATGATTTGTTCGCATCTTGACCATCGACGAGCAAAAACATTAGTTAAAGTATTTGATTCCAATCCAGCTTCTCGGGAAACGGCCGCAAGAGTGGTTCCTCGTTTCCTAAATGCCGCAATAATGTCTGCTGGATACCCGTCTTGTACATCACTCATTTCTGCTTTACTCCCTCAAAATAGTGGTGGTGATACAGACAAGGATTCGCAGTCTGAGCTCATCAACTCAGCGAGGCATAACCTCTCCCTGCCTGAATCACCATTGATTAGGGATAGCAGGCGGCGCACTGGTAAAACTACTTACCAGTGTCCAATGCGTTCAAGGCTGCGAAACCCTGACTATCAGATTTTGCTGGTAGCATGACAACTCTAATCGACTATGTTATTCGAATTAATAAAATACATGCACCTAACTAAGTTGCAACGTTATTCCTCCCAGTCATCATGCGTTGCTGACATGGGTGTATCATTACTTGTTGGCGTTACCGCAAAGATGTCTTTCGGCAACGTAAATCCTCTCAGTTTCAATAATGCCAATGGCCCTTCACCCATTTCCGTGCGTAATATCCAAGTTAGTGGTAAACCATCCGGGGCAGTAAAGATCAGGCGGTAACGGCTTTCATCCAGCCTTTCCGCTTTCGCTTGTTCCAGCCAACGGATCAGCCCCCAGTTTCCTTGGTAATCACCGAATAACCTCGACCCGGTATTGACACTGGTCCAAGTCAGCATCACTCCCGGTTCATAGGTCTCTCCCGGCCAGCGAAAGCTCTGCCAGCTTTCCATCTGGTTAAAATAACGCAATTGCTGCCCATCTATCGTCAGGTCAGTTTCCGCCACATCCCGCACCGGTCTGGCCCGCAGTTCAAACCGTAATCCCTGACTGCCATCCGCAAACAGCAAATTTGACAACTGACTGAGCTGATTTACCGCCTTCAGGAAACGCGGGTTAAAACGTAATCCCTGACCGTTCACTCTATCTGGCACCCAATGACTACCTTCTTTATGCAACACTCCACTTAACTGACTGGTCAGAAATCGCTCTATCTGACCAGAGTCGGACCGGATAAACTGCCCCAACATCGGTAATGAAATCTCACTCTGCCCACCAGCAAATGGATAGCGACCAGCAAACGTTGTATTCCAGTTAGCAACTATCGCCGTGCGCCACTGCTCATTCAGGCTCGACGCAGCCGGTTTCAGTACCTCCTGCCACGCCTGTTTTAACGGCTGCACAAACAGCGCCTGACCAAATCCGCGCCATTGGGTACCCAAACTGGCGGCTATCAGATTACCGTAGCCCTGTGTCTCAGTCAGATCTGCGCTTTTTCCCTGAAACACTGTCTGAGCCAGTGTTTTCGCCATCTCTGGCGGATCATCACTGTTGTTCACCTGTTGTAGTTTCAGACGCACTTCGGTTACTCGAATAAGAAAGGTTTGTAAATTCAGGGTATTGTCAGCCTTGATTCCCCCGGCCGCCTGATTTTCTCCCATCAACTCCAGCAACGGCCCAAAGGTTTCATCCATCGGCCCGCGTACGCCAACCGTCTGTTGATTAATTACCCTAGGCGTTTTTTTATTCAACAATGTCTTGGCGGATTTCACCAACGAATCCGATAACGTCGGTCCCTGTTGCCCGGTCTCTCCCTGATAGGCCAGTGTGTTCATCAACGCAATCAATGGGGACTGGCGCCTATCAGCCATCAAGGTTAGCTGGTCAATCACATCTGACAGATTACGCGTTTTGTTCCAACGCAGGCTGTTGAGAAAATCCTGCCACACTCCGGCAAAATCGGTAAAGTAACGGGCGGTCAAACGGGCTTTCAATTCTTCGGGCGACACCGACGCCGAAACTGCCTGACGGTTATCACTTAGCACCCAGTCAATCGCCTCCTTACGTGACGCCACCGCCTCCGCTATTGCCTTTTGTATCCCGCCCTCCCATGCCTGACGGGTAAACATTCCCGGTATCACACGAGAGGTGGTAAACAGCCTCGCCGCATCGGTGTCGCCGGTCATTTGCCTTAACGTCAAGTCCGCATAGTTCTTCTCCACCGATTGCAGCATCTGCTGATAAAGTGCTGCTTCGGCATTGTGCTTACCTAGCTGGATCAGCAACAGCTGACGTACCTGTTTAACCAACGCCTTATCCGGAGTTATCCGCCATTCAGGGTGCGCGGGCAGATTCTTCGCATAAAAACCCCACAAATCCGACGCTGCATCTAGCCAGACACCGGGAGCAATACCGGCCCGCTTGGGTTCATTTGCGTTCAGTATCCGGGTTAAAAACACGACATCCACTTTTTCCGGCTGCGCCATCATCAGGTAGGCTTTCAACTGGTCATGACCGGCCTGCGCCCATTTAGCTCGCAAAGGGCTGCCCGGCGGTAAATTCACCAATGCGCTCAGTTTTGCATGCAACACCGCGGCAGCCTTGTCCCGTATCAGGCGGTTATTGGCCTGCGCATAATCGGGCAGCACTGCCGTCAACATTTTCTGATTCTGACTCAAACCAAAACGCTCATACCACGGCACGCCATGTTCAGCCCGGTATTGCAACCGACCCACCTCATTACGCAGGTCCTTTAAGGCCATCAACTGGGCATCAGAACCTTCCGGCTGAGCTTTCAGCTCAGTCACCGCCGCCTGCACCACGGCTAGCTGGTCACGGTTGGTGAAAAAGGAGAGCACCATTCCAGCCCCCCATAACAAGGCCAACGCCATCAAGCCTCGATAAATAGTCTGTGTGTGGAGTATGCCCACCCGCCGACCATGGAAACGACGACTGCCCTCCAACACCCCCTGCCAAGCCGAGTCAGGCAGCCAGCTTTGCGGGATGCTACTCGCCTGCGCTTTGAGCGGCAAACTGAACATCAAACCACGCAGCAATACTACATCGCCATACTCCACTAACCACGGCGCCAAGACCTGTCGCCAGTGATCAATTCCCTGTTTTTCCAATGTGGATGATAGTCGATAAAGAAAATCATGGGCGTTCTCTTCTAGTACTTGTTGCATTCCTCGCTTGCGTATGGGGTCAACCAATTCTTGCAACTGTGTCGCCACAATATCCGGGGTACAACGTTCAGGAAAAAAGCAGCCGACGGCCTGAGTGATACGGTCTTCTTGAGACCAGAGACTGTGACACACCTGCCACAGGTAGACCGGGGCTTGCCAGCGCAGCTGTTGGGCCTGTTTCTGCAATATCCGCAATGCTTTATCCATCCATACCGTCTGTGCGCTTTGGGCTTCGGTCAGCGCCCAGACAATGCCATTGAATGGCCGGTAACGGCGCAAGCGACGCAGGGCCATTAACTGAGTGGCATCCGGTTCAACCTGCAAACTGCCGCCCCAAAGCAACAGCGTGCGATAGCCCTCCTGCCAATACGCCGAGGTCAGCCTTGGTGCGATGGCTTCCACCTGTTCCACTTCACCCACCACCAGTAAAATACGGACTTTATACCACCAGAACCTCCCATAACGGAGGCGCATGCGGTCAGGCAAGCCTTTTATAGCGGAGACTGATTCGGAAAGTTGCGTCTCTACAGGTTCGGTTTTTTTGTCATCACCGGAAATACTTTTGCGTAGATCTTCAAAACTCAACTTGCCCGTTTGGTAGGTAGCAACATAATAAATTCCCATTATAAGCAGAAAAACCACACTGCTTATGACGATACCAATAAACCACATCTGTTGAAGATGACTATCCGCCTGAATGCCCAGCTCATTAGGCATCTTCCAAACGAAGTAGCTCAGCGTTGCGGCCATGACCAGAACGAAGACAAGCAACAACCAGAAAAAAGATTGAGTTCGGATACGCTTCATTGCGTTACCTCCTGTAAAGTTTCATTAGGGGACACGACGGCACACCAGCACCCTTGATCAAGGACAGATGAACCACTGAAAGTAAGCTGACTAGCCGCAGTGTACTGAGCATGAAGCGCCGCAGCGGCAATCACGAGCCAGGGGGCAACACAGCCCGATGTACCTAATAAAATATCCAAGTCATAAATGCCTTGTTCATGCGTCATGCTTAAGGGAGCAATACTGCTCAATGTAGTAAAGGCTTCACTATCTGCCTGAGATAATTGTGATAACCAAGCATACTGTAACGACTCCGGTGTGACTGGTACCCAATCCAGCGCCTGCTGCACACTTTGCTCAAGCAGCGAATGAGAAGAACATTCAGGACGGTGCAAAAATGCCTGTGGTGCTAATGTCTTTTGCGTCAGACGATTACCTAATATCAGCCCAACAGCTGATTCGGCTGTATTCTCAGGCTGAACCGGACAAATTTGCAGAGCCACGACCATTAACAATGATCGCTTACAAATATGATTATCCAGCCAGTCATCCACCACAGATAATCCCGCGCCTTCAACAAAACTCACAGGTTGGCGAATACCCGCTTCAGACCACACCTGTTGCCATATGTTATTCAATTCACTTTCAGATAAAGCCGTATTGGCTTCAAGAAGTAGGGAAAGAGGGATGTTATCTGGCAGCCGTTTCAGCGTCTTAGAAAAGGTAGCAATAATGGATGACAATGTTCGCCGTATCAGCTCATCAAAAGATTCATCTACCAGAGTGGGTAACCGGCTGTGGCGAATAGCATCTTCACTTAGCCATGACGACTGTGTTTTTAACGCCTTTTCATTCCTGGCGAGTAATGCAACTTGCTTATCTGGTGTTTCTTCATCCGCTAACGCCGTGTGCAATGCAACGCTCAGAATCTGCAATGAACGTCGACCTCGCCGAGTTTCTTGTAAAATAACCTGCTGGCGACGTTGGTCCCAACCATCTGCCCAGAAATGCTGGCTGCTATACAGTAACCACCGGCATCCTGCGATAAACAACCAGCACAACGCAGGAATGCCCAACGCATGTAAGCCAAAAATCACTGGCTGATGACGAGTTTCTATGTCTCCCCACAATATGGTACTCATGACACCGACAATAAAAAGTGCGCCGGGGAGTAAAACAAGCCAAAACAAAAGTCGGGGAGTTTTAGGACGAGGAGCTGGACCGGGTAAAAGATTCAATTTAACGGGCATAATGATTAACTCGTGGTAACATCCAGAATAAAAGAGAGTAGCCCACAACCGCACGTATGACGGTACCCATGAGAGGCAATTGGGGCACTTTCTTTACGGGCAACAGCGGTACCATTAAGTTTCATGATTAAAGTATTTAAAATCACTTGATCACCGCAAATAATTTTATTTCCGACATGGAACATGCCATTCATCACTTATTTCCTTTTTCATATTAAAATTAAGACAACAACCTTCTTTATAAAAGAAGGCTCGTTATCAACAGGGAAAGAATAATTTCTTGCCATAAAGATACTGCATGGAATGTAATTTACTTAGCTAAAAATCACAATTAATCTCCATTATCATAAATAAATCTGTCACCTTATTTAAAAAGTCAATTCTCTTTTTATCAGAATATTTTACTGGGTCTGGATAATACTCAGCGGCATAATTATCTTGAGAATAGAAAAATTATGAGAATTTGGGAATTTCATTTCTGAAAGAACAGCAATCGCATAACCATAGGCACAACAACGCGAATCAAAACCGTTTAATGATCGGTGGTATAGTTTTCCTACACTTCTTGGTAAATTTACAGCAGCACTAACCTCCCAAAAACTGGGGCTACGATAATAAACTTTGTTCCCTTGATTGGTAGGAACCTGATATCGTTCCAAAGCATGAGGCTAATCAGCATATTTTGCCATTTAATGATACTATCCAGTAATAACCTGCACTATCAGATGGTGCAAACACATTATTGTCACTCACACTAAACCTGATTTCGCCAACCTATCATTTCTTGTGTTAATGTCGGGAAATGAATATCTTGGAGGAGATATATTTCTACATTGTTGCCTCGCAAGTCTACTTATTTTTCGATGGACATTTACCAACGAATCCACCTATATTATTCCAGTCACAATGAAACTGATTTTTATGTAGAAAATATTACTCTTTCCTAAACGGATTCTATTTTACAAAATTACCACATTCATCAAAATCCAACCATTTTGGAATTTCATTATTAATATCAAGCATCTTTTTCTTATTAATTAATTCAGTTATTCTTTCAGAGTAACAAAATTTGTTTTTCTTTTCCGATATAAAATAAACCTCATATGTTTCATGTGAATTTAAATTAGCATCCTCATACACTACTCTAAATATAAACCAATTTATATTGTGACCTGGTGATTTTACTTCTCTATATCCTGTGTTATATCCAAGACATGGTTCAAAATCCTCAGCACTTCCAGATTGGAATTTACGAATTGGAATAGCGACCTGTCTATTATTCACAATAAAAACATTACATCGACTATAATCATTACCTGAACGCTTCCTTTCCTTTTCGTCTTTGTATACAAATGGATAAATTTTTGCATCATTTTTTTTCCAGAAATAAACATAAAATGAAGAAAATCCACCATCAGGGGTTTCAATATTGTAGACTGAACTTAAACTATGTGGTTTACCATTAACATAAACAAATTCTTTAATTTTTTTTAAAATGAAATTATTTTCATTTTTACTGTATGCTAAATTATTGAAAAATAAAATACCCATAAGATAAAAAAATATAGTCATTATAAAAAACTTAGCTTTCATTTAAACTCTCCTTTAATAGTTAATCGCATTGCCTTGTATAATCTACAGTCACATTTGCTGATGCTCGACCTCTTGAAATAGGAACTATTTCACTATTTTTCATATCTACTGTGTCGCATAAGAAATAATAAACATAGCGACAATACGCTTGCCTTTCGAAATACCCAAATCCACCACCATTTACAAGCACAGAGCAACGCCCTATGCTTTTTTCCGAAAATCCTTTATCTGCTTCTCGGTTAATATTTATTTTACCATCATGATGTTTTGAAACCCAATAAAAACCAGCACTATCAGTTGCACAATACGAATCAGAACTAATAATATCTGGATCAAATCGTGGATACCAGATTTTACTTAAAGACTCATTAATTACTACTTCTTTCTTATGTGTTCTCTTATCTATTATTATTTCTCTTGGATCAGACCAATAGTGATGTGATGTCAACGTAATTCTATCATCCACATATTTATATCCTTGATTAACATCAGGTAAAGATATTTTCGTCCTATATTTCATATAAGATTCATAATTTGAAGGCCAAGTAAGTTGCATTAATCCTCTTCCATAGAAAGATTGATAATACTCCATAGCAGGAACAGGCCATGTTCCATTTCTATTCTTCTTTCCTTTTCCTATTTCTTCAGTTTTCGCCATCATATTTGTTTCAATGTAAATCTGTCCTAGGAAAATACTTTTTCTTTCCACAGATAAAATAGAATACTTATTACAACACTTATTGAAATCCTCATAATATTTTTGCCAATCATCAAATTTATCAGCCCATTTTACCCTACTCCTTCTTGGAGTATGCGGATAACCTGAATAATAAAATTTAGGAGTTAATGCTACTAATTCCTTTTGACTCAACCACCCACACTTTCTGAAATGAGTAATAAACCTCCTCGGCTCAAAATGCCAGACTCTGCCGGATGGCAGTCCTGCCATATCAATACATAACGCCTTAACATGAGCAATAAACTTGTTCCAGTCCTCTTCCGACATCGGCCCCTCCAGCGCGTCATTGGGCAGTTTCAACCAGTTAAAGCGAGATTCCACTGTCGCACTATCCCATTCAAACGGAAAATGACAAATCGCATAACTCAGATCGGCTTGGGGTTCTGTTTCCGCGTTAAGCTGGGCCAGTAATGTTGGGGAATTACACTGGCTATTACTGTCGCTGTCATCATCAATCAATTGCCACTCCATCCAGTGAGGAAAATCCGCGTCACTGAATTTTTTCACTTCACTCACCGCCAGATTGACCCAACCCTTCCCACCGGGATAATTCACTTCCCGCCAGTGAGGCGCATCAGCAGGAGATAATATTTCATGCTCAGTATTAATAATACGCCCAAACCGTAACATCTCGTAACCCGCACTGGGGCTATCAGGGTAAAGTTCTACCGCCTTTTTATACAGATTATACTCATAATCCTCACTGACCAAGGCTTCTCCCACCGTTTCATAATGCCCGTTCTGGTGTTGCCGTCGGGTCGTCATGGTGCATTTGCCCTTATCAAAACTCATGGTGATAAACAGCGGCTCCAGGCTGGTATATGGTGCCTTTCCCCAAGTTGTCATTCGGTTTTTTTCTGGCACTTTTTCACAGAAAGCAATTCCGGCTGGCAGGTAGAAGTGCATATCACCATACACCACATCAGTACGACCATCTTTTGTTATATTTAACTCCCGCTCTGTACGACCAACCAACTTCAACAAATTGGCATCATCACAAAATATCTGGAAGTGAACCGCGTTGGCCCCATCCACCTGACCCACCGTACCGAGCGGATCTTTCCGATAAACGGTTTTTCCCTGAGACACGGTACTGTCGATCGTCTTCAAGTGCATATACAGTGAGAAAAACGTGACTTTACCATTCTCTCCATTGCCAATTTCCGTTTCATGCTTTAGGACTACACAGCCACAATCTGTTCCACCGTTATAGTTATACGGTGGCTGATCTCGCTGAGAGAATTTAGGTTGCCGGACAAAATGGACCGTTCCATCCGCAATCGCCCTGATTTTTTCCGGCCGGCTGGTGCTATCACTGTGAATAAGGTGAACACCCCCATGCCAGGTATGCCAGGCATTTACCGGGAAACCTCGCCGGGTATCCACGGGTATCATTCTGTCTACCCAGGCTGAATCACTTTCAGTATCGGACTTATCCCGCAACAGCGGAGGACTGATAATCATTTTTATACGCCTTATCGTTAATTGATCAAATAACGAATTTGTCAAGAAAATAACCTACACTGTCATAGCCCACTGAACAGTCATGACTTGCACAGAGCTTCATCAGTAGCATATTTAACCGCCATGCCGGGCATTGAACCTAACGGAACACCGCTACAACGGATATATCCTTTTTCCTCCAGAAAATGGGTATAACAAAATGAGAAAACCATCGTAGAAACTATTGCGAAAAAAAAGGAAAAAATAATGATCTTCCCTATTTTCACTTGCAAATACGTAGGAGCCTGATTCAGGGTAAAAAGAAAATATCCCCCTAAAATAGCCAACGGGTATAAAAAAAGGGGACTTAAAAACGCAAAAACATCAAACCGACTGAATAAAATCACTTGCTTATATAAAAATAGATCAATCAAGCTTATAAAAGCCCAATAAGAACCTATTGCCGGGAATACAATAATGGCAATCAATACCATCAATGTAGGCAGTCTTTTTCTCATTTTTTCTGGTAAATTCACTTTTAAAAAAATCTCGGTTTAATATCCTCAAGGGTGCGTCTCAAATAAGTTCTTATTTCTGTCTCTACAACTTCTTTACCTTCTTCCAGAATTTTATCCGCAAACATCGCACCTAGATCCCAAAACCCTTTTTCGATCTTTCGGGCTTTCTCCAGCGTTTCTTGCTGAGCCGCACTGAGATAAGCAACAACTCTATCTGTCACCCCAAATTTATCATCCAACGCAGCCAGCCAGTATTCCAACCCCAACAACGAGTACTACATGCCATTCATCACTTATTTCCTTTTTCATATTAAAATTAAGATAATGACCCTCTTTATAAAAGAAGGTTCATCATCAACAGGGCAAGAATAATTTCTTACCATAAAGATTTGTAGTTGCATGGAATACAATTTACTTAACTAAAATCATAATTAATCTCCATTGTCATAAATAAATCTGTCACCTTATTTAAAAAGTCAATTCTCTTTTTATCAGAATATTTTATTGGGTCTGGGTAATACTCAGCTGCATAATTATCTTGAGAATAGAAAAACAATGTCCTCATCACACTATAAGGCTTATCCTTCTCATCAAGAAAAATAACATCTGACAGAACCACTGCACCTTTACGCCTAGGAAAGGTTTTTATTTCCACCTTATATTTCATATTTAACACATAACTAAATTGCTTTTTTTTTCCATAAGCCTCTTTCAATGTGTTATTTATTTCATCTATGTCATAGCTATATTTTTTACTTTCACTATTCCATTTTATATAGATAATGCCACCCGATGGATATGCCTCACCTGATAAGTCAAAATAATCTTTCATACCATTGTAAATAAGAGGTACATGATTATATCTACAATCATTTTTAGCAGAAGCTTTCTTTAGTGCTTTTAAATTAAAAACACCGCTATCAAATTCAATGGTATAACAGTAATCTATCTTCTCTGAATAAGCAGAGAATGAGAGTACAGTTAAGATCAATGCAAATAACATATTTAGCTTCATATCATTCACCATTATTCTATAGGCTTAAAATTATTAGGCTTCACGATAGCATCATTCAGTGCATACAATGCATGTTCAAAACAAGGCCATCTGACATTATCCAACCCATGATCACCACCATTCACACATTTAGTCACTGCTTTTACATCATCATATAAAGCCCCCTGATCGGCCCAATAATGCAAACTTAAACTCCCCCAAGGGACTCTTTTCCCATTATATATTTTCATCCTTTGTTTTTGTATCCAATAAAATCCGCCCGTATCACAAGCATAATATGCATTACTGGCAAGAGTAGCAGCAATTTTTCAGAATCACCTTTATATTTTCCATAGAGTTCATAATTCTTCCTACCTGTCGTTTGTATAATCCCTCTTCCTTTAAACCGATTTCCATCTCCTACAAGCGTATTTCCCAATGTCTTTGCCAGATTATTCATTTCTTTGCCAGCATAATCCTTTTTAGGTTCATATTTATCGAAATAGCTGTCTCTCCCGTGCTCAACAACTTCCTTCAACCTGCCCGTTTCACAAAAAATCTGTGATAGAAAATGAGCAATTCTTAGCAGAGAGAGATTAAAACCATAAGTGGTAATAATCCTGGATAAACTCCCTTTTATATTTTCCGGTCTGATAATCACATGATCTAAATTAATCATACTTTGTGAAATACGAGTGATAATATCTTCTTTATTTAAAAAACCTTCTTCTTTGGATATATCTATTTTCTTAATACTTTTCCTAATAGTTCTAATTAAATCTCCTTCCCCTAACCACCCACACTTCCTAAAGTGAGTAATAAACCTCCTCGGCTCAAAATGCCAGACTCTGCCAGATGGCAGTCCTGCCATATCAATACATAACGCCTTAACATGAGCAATAAACTTGTTCCAGTCCTCTTCCGACATCGGCCCCTCCAGCGCGTCATTGGGCAGTTTCAACCAGTTAAAGCGAGATTCCACTGTCGCACTATCCCATTCAAACGGAAAATGACAAATCGCATAACTCAGATCGGCTTGGGGTTCTGTTTCCGCGTTAAGCTGGGACAGTAATGTCGGGGAGTTGCACTGACTATTACTGTCGCTGTCATCATCAATCAATTGCCATTCCATCCAGTGAGGAAAATCCGCGTCACTGAATTTTTTCACTGAATCCACTGCTAGGTTGACTGAACCTTCCCCTCCGGGGTAACTTATTTCCCGCCAGTGAGGAGCATTAGCCGGTAACAGGGTTTCATGCTCAGTATTGATAATGCGGCCAAACCGCAACATCTTATAACCAGCACCCGGACTGTCGGGATAGAGTTTGACCGCTTTTTTATACAGATCATATTCATAATTATCGCTGACCTGGGCTTCTCCCACCATTTCATAATACCCGTTCCGGTGTCGTCTCCGAGTTGTCAGGGTACATTTGCCATTATCAAAGCTCATTGTCACGAAAAGGGGTTCAGTGCTGATATATTTTACCCTCTCCCATTGGGTTATCCGGACCTCTTCATAAAAAGCGGTACCTACCGGCAGGTAGAAATGTATATCACCGTAGAGAACATCGGTACGGCCATCTTGGGTGATATCCAATTCTGCCGTGGTACGACCAACCAGCTTCACCAGATTGGTATCGTCACAAAATATCTGGAAGTGAACCGCGTTGGCTCCGTCCACCTGTCCCACTGTTCCCAATGGGGCTTTTGGTAAACGGTTTTTCCCACAGAAATGTCCTTATCTAAGGTCTTTAAATGCATATACAGTGAGAAAAACGTGACTTTTCCATGCTCTCCGATGCCAATTTCCGTTTCATGCTTCAACACCACGCAGCCACAATCCGTTCCTCCGTTATAGTTATATGGTGGTAAGTCCCGTTTAGAGAATTGAGGATGTCGGACAAAATGCACAGTCCCATCCGCAATAGACCTAATTTTTTCTGGCTGGCTGGTGCTATCACTATGTGTAAGATGCACCCCACCGTGCCAGGTATGCCAGGCATTTACCGGGAAACCGCGCCGAACATCTATTGGGATCATTCTCTCTATCCAGGCTGCATCACTTTCAGTATCGGACTTATTCCGCAACAA
Organism: Photorhabdus aegyptia; assembly: GCF_000612035.1. Classification (NCBI taxonomy): domain Bacteria; kingdom Pseudomonadati; phylum Pseudomonadota; class Gammaproteobacteria; order Enterobacterales; family Morganellaceae; genus Photorhabdus; species Photorhabdus aegyptia. Next base: position 15,112 of record NZ_JFGV01000091.1, read on the forward strand.
CGGGGGACTGATAATCATTTTTTACTCCTTAATCATCAAGTTAGGTTAATTCGTTAAGTTGTTCAGGAAAATAACCAACGTTCTGGCGGATCCTCCGCTTTAACGGGTAATGTGGCCAGTTCTGTTTTCTGTCCAGCCGCCCCTTTTCTGTCAAAACTGGCGCATTTGATCAGGTAATCTCCCGCAGTTCCCTGCTCAATTTTGTACGGATCAAGGGTGATATAAGAGCCACCCGCATTGATAGTGATCTTCTTCTTTGCCGTGATATGAATTTCATCTTCAGTGCTGGTGATATTAATCGCATTACGAGCCAGTAACTCCATCAGGCCATTTTGTGCCTGAACAGAAACCGCCCCCTGATTCGCAACTAACTTGATGCCCAATTTACGTACAAACAGACTGAAAGCTTGACCAACACCAACAAAGAAGTTTTTCACAACGCCAATGTCTGCATGTTTACCCGCATTGGCGATAAAGTTCTCAGTCGCTGCCAGTTGCAGGTGTTTACCACTGGTCAGCGATATCCCTTGCGGGGCACTCATCAGTACTACCGCAGATTTCAATTGTTCAATGTCCTGTCGTAACAGTGCTAACTGAGCATTGATATCCGCCGCAGATCCATTAGCCGTCTTAGCATCTGTAGAAATCGCCTGCATCTGTTCGCTCGCTGCATTCAACCGGCTAAGTGCCTCCCCCATTGCCAGCACTTCCCCACCAGCACGGGTCTGCTTATCCGCACTGATAAACAACCCTTTACCGGCCCGAATCGCTCCCCAGTCGTCGGTTCGCAGCTCAAAACCTTCACCCCGCTTATCCGGGTGTGGGCGCTGGCTATCGACAAGGTGACCGAGATTTAACTGGCTTTTACCGCCGTATTCGGTACTCAGTTTGATATGTTCCCGACCACGTTCGTCATCCATTCGCAGTTTGTTATTCGC
>NZ_JFGV01000090.1:0-17716 GCF_000612035.1 Photorhabdus aegyptia
TAATCCAATAATAAGAGTGAAAATATTTAACCGGATTAACCGAATTAAGCTAATGTGCTTAAGTAAGCGGTTTTACATGGGCTGTAAGGGGTTTATGAAAAGCAGAGACAATCATTAAAGAAAATCGATAGATCTTTAGATTGATTAGATTAACCGTATTAAACATGACGAAATAATCAGGCATTAAGTTTAAATATTATTAGCATCTCTATTATCTGCTCTGGTTTTAACGTTAAAAAGCTAAGTGCAGGAAAAAGAGGAAACTTAAACATCAGTTTAATGAACATAGGGCAGTTAAATACGTATCAGGAACAGCTGAAAACTTTAATCATTAACGGTGAAAACAGGTGATTAAGGTTTTTTAAAAACGGGTAGAAAATTCGACGCAACATTGACATTGGCAGAAAAAACATTCGGAAAAACCAGTCTTGAATTGATTAACAAAGTGACTGCGTTAATCCAGTAATAAGAGTAAAAATATTTAACAGGATTAACCGAATTAAGCTAATGTACTTAAACAAGCGGTTTTGCATGGGCTGTAAAGGGTTTACGAAAAACAGAGACAATCATTAAAGAAAATCGATAAGTTTTTAGATTGATTAGATTAGCATTATTAAACATGACGAAATAATCAGGCATTAAGTTTAAATATTATTAGCCTCTCGGTTATATGCTCGGGCTTTAAAGTTGAAGTGTTAAATACAGGGAAGAGAGAAAACTTAAACATCAGTTTAATGAACATAGGGCAGTTAAATGCGTATCAGGAAACGAAAAATCATTAGGTTTATAAAAACTGCTTAATCAAAACCATCTATTGGATGCATTTTTGCTTTAAAAAATAGGAAAACCCTAGTAATGATAATGGTTTTACAGATCCCTTCTCTTTTTACTTGTATTTCCCGTTCTTAGGGATTGCAAGCGATTTTTTATCGGTAATTAACTCAGCTAAGTATTAAAAAAGTAGGTATCCCGTTAATAACAGCTTTTTAACAGGGATTAAAGTGCATAAAAAGCGCTTATTCCTTGCTGTGGTCATTTAAAAGTGAGAATACAAAGAATTTAAAGGTTTTATGTGAAAGTAAAAGACGGATTTAACGCAATAGATGTACTTTTTACAAAGGCAGTTAATTACATTTAATCAAATGCTATTAACCATTACACAGAGAGTTGAAAAGAAATCAGCAGGTAAAATAATGTTATTCGGCATGTCGATATTAACGTGTTTTCTCCCTGTTATTTTATTCAGCAGATTATAAACATAACGCAATAAAAAAGGGTAAAACGATTAATGCAGCAGGATTTAAATTCTAAACAGCGCGTTGATTATCTGAAAAAACATAAGGGGGTATCTTTAATACCATCAGGCCATTTACAGGCCTAATTTAGGCGAAAAATAACCTATAGAAATCGCTCAGGATTGAGCGTAAACAACCTCAGTAAAGATAAAAAGCGGGTATGATTAACGTTGGTTAAATGTAAAACACGATATGCCATGATGATTAAACTGAATAAAAATCAGGTAGTAAAGATGATAAAAACAGCGGTTAAAACCTGATACCGATTAAAACCGGAGGTTAAAACAGGGGTTTTTAATAACCGTTTAAAACCTGCCGTCATAAAGCTATCAGTGAAAAGCTCTGTTAACTTGGGAAAAAGAATAAGTAAAAAAATAATCCGGTATAAAAAACATATACCGGATTATCATATCAAGGTTAAGTTATTTAAAACGCCTGACTATATCAGTAATTACACTACCTCCTTTGCAAAACCGATTTCCAACGCCCTATTCAAAGCCTGAGCTAAAGCCATTTTATTCTCATCATCCTCCAATAAACTAAAATGATTACCCGGCATTGCAATCAGTTTAAGCGAAGTCTCAGCTATTATCTGCGCCCAACCTAGCGATGGATCGATATTTAAAGGCTCTGACTTTTTATCCGTCACAAAAGAAATAGACGGGTAAGGTTCCATCGCATAAAACTGATGCAACGTTACCGCTAATGCTTGTGGCTTATAATCTTTGACTATTTGATCATAATGTTCTATCTGTTCCCAACGTTTTGCTATTAAGTCAGCACCCAAATTGGCGGGATATAACGCCAGTTCCTGAGCCGCTGCAATAAATTGCACCAAATTCAATTCATCGATTCGCTGATGCAACTCAGCAATCTCTTCGGTCTGTTCTTCCCCTAATTGCCTGACCAATTCAGCAAAGAATTGATGTTTTGGTTGCTCTATCTGCTCACAAAAGCAATGAGGAGCAAGCGTGTCAATCAGCCCCAGGAAATTAACTCGCTCGCCAGCACTCAAAAGCTGTTGGGCAATGGCATAAGCCAATATTCCGCCAGAAGAGTAACCACTTATCCGATATGGGCCTGCCGGTTGAACGGCTTTCATCAAGGTGATCATTCTGGCAGCCTGCTCTTCCATCGTTGACATCGGTTCTTCACTGATGGAAGGCCAAGGCAGCGCATAAATCGGGTAGTCCGACGGAATATGCTGAGCCAACCCGAAGGCATAGGAGTAGTCACCCATGCCGCTGGGCACAAAGAACAGCGGCAGCTCTGTTCCATCAAGTCGTACCGATATAGCACTATTTTGCGGCTGAGACAGTAAATCTGAGGTGATTTTTGCAGCCAGTTCAGCCAGCACCGGGAATTGGAACAAGGTATTTAATGTGCAAATCATCCCCCGACCAGCGGCAATATTTATCATTCGCATAGCGAGCAATGAATGGCCGCCCAATGCGAAGAAGTTGTCATGGCGGCTGACCCGCTCAATACCCAGTAACTCACCCCAAATAGCCGCCAGAGTTGTCTCAGTTTCCCCTTGCGGCGCTTCATAGATCTGACGGGAAAAATCTTCCTCCCGCGGTGCCGGTAATGCCCGGTGATCTAGCTTGCCGTTCGGGGTTTGCGGGAAGGTATCCAAACGCACAAACGCTGACGGCACCATATAATCTGGCAAAATGGCGCTCAGATGAGCACGCAAACTGCTCGTCAAACCTTCATTCGCCTCTGCTACCACATAAGCGACCAAATGTTTGTCTCGACCATCCTCCCACACCGACACCGCCGCCTCTTGCACTGCCGAGTGTTCCAACAACCGGATTTCAATCTCCCCTAACTCAATTCGGAAGCCGCGAATTTTCACCTGCTCGTCATTACGGCCCAGAAATTCTAGATTACCGTCCGGTAAGTAACGGGCCAAATCCCCTGTGCGATACATCCGTGCACCGGATACCGGACTAAAAGGATCGGCTATAAAACGTTCCGCACTTAATTCCGGCTGGTTAAGATAACCCCGTGCAACCCCGACGCCGCCAATATACATTTCGCCAACGCAGCCTAATGGGACCGGTTGACCATATCTGTCCAGTAGGTAGACGCAGGTATTTTTAAGCGGTCGGCCGATAGAACTATCATCAGCCAGGGATAATATCTCCTTACAGGTCGCCGTTACGGTATTTTCCGTCGGACCATAGGCATTCAATAGTCGAGGTCGGTGGGTTTCCCGCGCAAACCAGTCCTGAATAGCGCTCTTTTTAACCGCTTCACCACCAATAATGATGAATCTGAGGCAATCCGGTAGCGGTAATGGGTTGTCTCTGGCAATCAGTTCAGACCAAAATAGCGTCGGCAGCGACATTACTGTGATACGGTTCTGCCAGGCCAAGGCAATAAACTCCTGCATCGAAGTCAGCCAGCGATCATCACGCATGACTAATGTGGCGCCATTACATAATGACAAGCAGCACTCTTCTACTGAAACGTCAAACGCAAAAGAGGCGAATTGTAACAGCCGGTCTTGCGCAGTAACCGCATAGGTTTCGTTAAAACCCAGATGACGTTGATACACCGCCTGATGTTCTATCATCACCCCTTTCGGCTGCCCGGTTGAACCGGAGGTATAGATAACATAAGCGAGATGTTGTGGCGTCAATCCGATTACCTGTGGGTTACTGTCCGGCTGGTCTGGCAGGGTGTTCGAATCAAGTACCGTCAGTCCGGCCAGTGCCCGTTCGCCAAGCGCCGTCCGGCCAGCTTCATCAACCAGTACCACTGACGGGGCCGTATCATCCAAAATATACGCCAGACGTTCTCCCGGATAAGCCGGGTCCAGCGGCACATAAGCCCCGCCCGCTTTCAGCACCGCCAACAACGCCTCCACTATCGCCGGGGAACGTGCCATGCAAATCGCTACTCTTTGATCTGGGACGACGCCTAATGTCATCAATTGATGGGCAAGGCGGTTGGCGCGAGCATTTAATTCGGCATAGCTGAAACTTTGCTCTTCATATACTAACGCAGTCGCCTCCGGGGTTTTCTCTACCTGTTGCTCAAACAGTTGGTGAACACATAATGGGTCAGGATACGGGTTTTCCGTGGTATTCCAGGTCTCCAGCAACAATGCACGTTCCGTTTCAGGCAGGATGTTCAATGCGCGTACCGGCGTCTCTGGCGCCTGTTCAAGCGCTTCCACCAGACTTTCCAGCGCCTGCTGCATATAATCGCATAGTCTCTCTGGCGCAAACGGCTGCACCACCAGAGCGGTTAGCCCCAACGAGGAACCACCATCCTCCACCGACAGCCCAAATGGGTAGTTAGTCCGCTCCTGTCCGTCCAGAAATTCAACGCCTGCGATGATGTCATCCGACATTGCCGATAAGGCATTATGTCGATAGTTGAACAGAGCGCTAAAGAGCGGCGTGCCGCTGGCAATACCACTGCACCGCTGGGCCAGCGCCAGTGAAGCATGCTCATGCTCCAGCAACCCGGCCAGGCGCAAATGTACCGCACGCACGCTATCCTGTATCGGGGTATCATCGATATCCAATCGCAACGGCAGGGTATTCATAAACAGCCCCATGCCATTGTCTGCCCCCTCTCCCGCTTCCATCCGCCCAAACAGAACAGTGCCAAACACCACTTTCTCTTGCCCGCTGGTATGCGACAGTACCTGTGCCCAAGCCAGATGACACAACGCCGCCAAACTGACACCGAAACGCCGGGCCAGGCTGCGCAGACGATCATTCAGCTCAGGCGCCAGCATCCGATGAAATTCCCTCATTTGAGAGCCGTCACGATGTACTTCCGCCAGCCCGAATGGGAATGTTGGTTCATCCACCTCCGCCAACATGTCGGTAAAGAAACGGGTATGTGCTGCCTGATCCCCCTTCAACCGAGTCTGAGCCACCAGATTGCGGAAAGGAACCGGCGCAGGCAAGCTATCCCCCTGCCCGGTAAAATAGGCCCGCACTTCACGGTGCATCACTTCCAACGTTTCATGGTCGCCAATCAAGTGATGCTGCAATTCCAGTAAGAACCAGCGGCCATCAGTTTCCTGAGTGATGACAAAATGCAGTAACGGCGCCTGACTCAAATTAAGACGATAGTGCCCCGGATCAAAACGCCGGGTTAACTGGTCAATAACTGGGCCGTCAGCCGGGTCTAACGTCAGTTCCGTCACAGGCAACCGTGCCTGACGCCAGACCACTTGCGCCGGAACTGATAATCCTTGCCAGATAAAAGCCGTCCGCAAGATGTCATGGCGATCAATCGCCTGTTGTACCGCCGCCAGATAACGGTCCAATAGCGAGCGATTCTCAAAGATCACCGGATAGAGCAACAGATACGGGTCGCCTTTCTGTTCCAACAAGTGATGGAACAGGATACCGTCCTGCAGCGGCGACAACGCATAGATATCCTGAATATTAGCCACTCCACCCGGTACCTGCCCGACGATGCGATCAATATCAGTCTGAGTCAGATCAATCAGCGGCAACATTTCCGGCGTCAGCGTCGTAGTGGCCGGGGTGATGACGTTAGGCGGCACCACGACAGCCTGATGTTGTCCCAATGTTTGGGCCAAGTCTGACAACACCGGAAATTGGAACAGAGCCCGCGCCGTCAGAGTCAACCCCAAGTGACGCAAGCGTTCAATCATGCGTACAGCGAGCAATGAATGACCGCCCAACACAAAGAAGCTGTCATGTCGGCTAATCTGCTCAATACCCAATAACTCACTCCAGATGGCAGCCAGGGCGATCTCTGCTTCCCCTTGCGGCGCTTCATAGACCTGACGGGCAAAATCCTCTTCCCGCGGCGCCGGTAATGCCCGGCGATCTAACTTGCCGTTCGGCGTCTGCGGGAAAGCATCCATACGTACAAAGGCCACCGGAACCATATAGTCAGGTAAAATAGCACTCAAGTATTCACGTAAATCAGCGGCTAATCTCTCATGCGCTTCCGCTGCCACATAGGCGACCAGCCGTTTATGCTGCCCGTCATCCAATGCTAGCACCGCCGCTTCTCGTACCGCCGGGTGTTCGATCAACCGGGTTTCAATCTCCCCTAGTTCGATCCGGAAACCCCGAATTTTTACCTGCTCGTCGTTACGGCCCAGAAATTCCAGCTCGCCATCCGGCAGGTAGCGGGCTAAATCGCCGGTACGATACATTCGCGCACCGGATACCGGACTAAAAGGATCGGCTATAAAACGTTCCGCACTCAATTCCGACTGGTTAAGATAACTCCGTGCTACGCCCACGCCGCCAATATACATTTCGCCAACGCAGCCTAATGGAACGGGCTGACCGTATTTGTCCAGCAGGTAAATACGGGTATTTTTAACCGGCCGACCGATAGAACGATCGTCTGTCGGGAATAATATCTCCTTACAGGTCGCCGTCACGGTATTTTCCGTCGGGCCATAGGCGTTCAATAGTCGAGGTCGGTGGATTTCTTGCGTAAACCAATCCTGAACGGCGCTCTTTTTCACTGCCTCACCCCCAATGATGATGAGTCTGAGGCAATCCGGTAACGGTAATCCATTACCTCTGGCAACCAGTTCGGACCAAAATAACGCCGGCAGAGACATCACAGTGATACGGTTTTGCCGGGCTAAGGTAATAAATTCCTGCATAGAAGTTAGCCAACGCTCATCACGCATCACTAATGTGGCGCCATTACACAATGACAAGCAGCACTCCTCTACTGAAACATCAAACGCAAAAGAGGCAAATTGTAATAACCGGTCTTGCTCAGTGACGGCATAGGTGTCATTAAAGCCCTGATGACGTTGATACAGCGCCTGATGTTCTATCAGCACCCCTTTCGGCTGCCCGGTTGAACCGGAGGTATAGATGACATACGCCAGATGTTGTGGCGTCAATTCGGCTACCTGAGGGTTACTGTCCGGCTGGTCTGGCAGAATATTCGGGTCAAGTACCGTCAACCCGGCCAGTGCCTGCTCGCCAAGCGCCGCACGACCAGCTTCATCAGCCAATACCACTGACGGAGCCGTATCATTCAGGATATACGCCAAGCGTTCTCCCGGATAAGTCGGGTCCAGCGGCACATAAGCCCCGCCCGCTTTCAGCACCGCCAACAAAGCCACCACTACCGCCGGTGAGCGTGCCATGCAAATTGCCACCCGCTGATCCGGTATCACGCCCAATGCAATCAGTTGGTGGGCAAGGCGGTTGGCGCTAGCATTTAATTCGGCATAACTGAGCGTTTGCTCTTCATATACTAACGCGATCGCTTCCGGGGTTTTCTCTACCTGTTGTTCAAACAGTTGGTGAATACATAATGGGTCAGGATAAGGGATTTCTGTGGCATTCAAGGTTTCCAGTAACAGTGTCCGTTCCGTTTCGGGCAGGACATTTAGCACCCGTATCGGCGTCTCCGGGGCCTGTTCAAGGGCTTCCACCAGACTTTCCAGCGCCTGCTGCATATAACCGCATAGTCGATCTGGCTCAAACGGTTGTACCACCTGAGCGGTCAACCCCAACGTAGAACCACCATCCTCCACCGACAGGCCAAATGGATAGTTGGTCCGTTCCTGTTCCCCCAGGAATTCAATCCCGGCCATCGTCTCATCCAGCGCCGCCGGTTGCTCATTATGGCGATAGTTAAACAGAGCGCTAAAGAGAGGGTTCTCACCCTGTACCCCACTGCACCGTTGGGCCAGCGCCAGTGAAGCATGCTCATGCTCCAGCAATTCCGCCAATTGGAGCTGAACCGCACGCACGCTATCCTGTACCGGGGTATCATCGATATCCAGACGCAACGGCAAGGTATTCATAAACAGCCCCATGCCATTGTCTGCCCCTTCCCCTGCCGCCATACGTCCAAACAGGACGGTGCCAAACACCACTTTCTCTTGTCCGCTGGTACGCGACAGTACCTGCGCCCAGGCCAGATGGCACAAAGCCGCCAGACTAACACCCAAGCGCCGGGCTTGACTGCGCAGGCGATCATTTAACGTGGTGGTCAGCATCCGATAGGATTCCGTCATTCGAGAGCCGTCACGATGCACTTCCGCCAGCCCGAATGGCAACGTTGGCTCATCCACCTCCGCCAACATGTCGGTAAAGAAACGGGTATGCGCTTCCTGACTCACCCCTAGCCGGGACTGAGCTACCAGATTGCGGAAAGGAGCCGGCGTAGGCAGATGTTCTTCCTGCCCGGCAAAATAGGCCCGTACTTCACGGTGCATCACCTCCATCGTTTCATGGTCGCCAATCAAGTGATGCTGCACTTCCAGTAAAAACCAACGCCCATCCGTTTCCTGAGCGGCAACAAAATGCAATAACGGAGCCTGCCCCAGATCAAGACGATACTGACTCGGATCAAAACGCCGGGTTAACTGCTCAATGACTGGGCCGTCAGCCGGGTCCAGCGTCAGCTCCGTCACAGGCAACTGTGCCCGACGCAAGACCACTTGTGCCGGGGCTGACAATCCTTGCCAAATAAAAGCCGTTCGCAGGGTGTCATGACGATCAATCGCCTGTTGCACTGCCGCCAAATAACGGTCCAGCAGAGCTCGGTTAGCAAAGACCACCGGATAGTGCAACAGATACGGGTCGCCTTCCTGTTCCAACAAGTGGTGGAACAGAATACCGTCCTGCAACGGCGACAACGCATAGATATCTTGAATATTGGCCATCCCGCCCGGCGCCAGTTCAACGATACGATCGATATCAGTCTGAGTCAGATCAATCAGCGGCAACATCTCCGGCGTCAATGCCGTAGTGGTAGGAGTAATGACATTAGGCGGTATTATCACGGCCTGGTGCTGTCCCAACACTTGGGCCAGCGCTGACAGCGCCGACGACTGGAACAGATCACGCGCCGTGAGTGTCAATCCCAAGTGACGCAGACGTTCAATCATGCGTACAGCAAGCAGTGAATGGCCGCCTAACGCAAAGAAACTGTCATGCCGACTTATCTGCTCAATGCCCAATAATTCACGCCAGATAGCTGCCAGGGCGATCTCAGCCTCCCCTTGCGGCGCCTCATAAATCTGACGGGCAAAATCTTCCTCTCTTGGCGCCGGTAATGCCCGACGATCCAGTTTTCCGCTCGGAGTTTGCGGGAAGGTATCCAGACGCACAAAAGCGACCGGAACCATATAATCAGGTAAAATCGCACTCAAGTATTCACGTAAATCAGCAGCCAATCTCTCATGCGCTTGTGCCGCCACATAGGCGACCAGTCGCTTGTGCTGCCCGTCATCCAGTGCCAGTACCGCCGCTTCTTGTACCGCCGGGTGTTCCACCAAACGGGTTTCAATTTCCCCCAACTCAACCCGGAAGCCACGGATTTTAACTTGCTCATCGTTACGGCCCAGAAATTCCAGATCACCGTCCGACAGAAAGCGGGCCAAATCCCCAGAGCGATACATCCGCGCGTCGGATACCGAGCTAAAGGGGTCCGGCAGAAAACGTTCCGCGCTCAATGTAGGTCTGTTCAGATAACCCCGAGCCACGCCCACGCCACCAATGTACATTTCGCCAATGCCACCCAATGGAACCGGTTGTCCCTCTCTATCCAACACATAGATGCGGGAATTTTTAGCTGGCCGACCGATAGAACGGGCATCTTCCGGGGATAATAGCTCCTTATAAGTCACCGTCACGGTATTTTCCGTCGGGCCATAACCGTTCAATAATCGGGGCCGGTAGCCTTCCTGCTTAAACCAGTCCTGAACAGCGTTCTTTTTCACCGCCTCACCGCCAATCATGATGAGCCGGAGGCAATCCGGCAGCGGCAACCCTGGCTCTCTGGCTGCCAGTTCAGACCAGAATAGGGTTGGCAGAGAAACGATAGTAATACGATGCTGCCGAGTTAAAGCAATAAACTCCTGTATCGAAGCCAGCCAGCTATCATCCCGAATAACCAGTGCAGCTCCATTACATAATGCCGAGAAGAATTCCTCTACTGAAACATCAAACGCAAACGCGGAAAATTGTAACACCCGATCTTGCGCAGTGACGGCATAGGTGTCATTAACTCCCAGAATACGTTGATAAATCGCCTGATGTTCTATCATCACCCCTTTCGGCTGCCCGGTTGAACCGGAGGTGTAAATCACATAGGCCAGATGCTGTGGCGTCAACGCAGCCACCAATGGATTGCTGTCCGGTTGGTCAGGGAGGATATTCGGGTCAAGCACTGTTAACCCAGTCAGCGCGGCTTCACCCAACGCTTCCCGACCAGCCGCATCAGCCAACACCACTGACGGGGCAGTATCATTTAGGATAAACGCCAGACGTTCCGCCGGGTAGGTTGAATCCAGCGGCACATAGGCCCCGCCAGCTTTCAGCACCGCCAACAGCGCCACCACCATCGCCGGGGAGCGTGCTACACAGATCGCTACTCGCTGGTCCGGTAAGACGCCCAATGCAATCAACTGGTGCGCCAGCCGGTTAGCGCCAGCATTTAATTCAGCATAACTGAGTCTTTGCCCTTGATACTCTAACGCCGTGGCCTCTGGAGTTTGCTCTACCTGTTGCTCAAATAACTGATGAATACATAACGGGTCAGGATAAGGGATTTCAGTCGTGTTCCAAGTTTCCAGTAACAATGTACGTTCAGCCTCAGGCAACAAATTAAGCTGGCCAACGGGAATTTCATCCCCCATCTTTTTCGATGCTGCCAGCACCTGTAAGTGCTCACTCATCCGTAAGACAACTTCCGTGCTCAGACGGTTTTCATCATAGATCCAGCGAAAACCGCCCTGCTCATTTATCTGGAAGGTCAACAATTCGCCAGATATCTTCTGATCACGTGGCTTATCATCCTTTATCAACGAGACGGCGATTCGCCACGGCCGACTGGTTGCCAACGCCGGGATAGCCTGCAACGAAGGAGAACAAGAGAAGAGATCACAACTAAATGTACCGTATTGCTCCAACCGGGACAGCTCATCATCAACCCAGCCAGCTACCTCACGCCAAGGCTTATCAAGCGCTACCTCAACGGCCATAGGCACCACCGTCGCCAGATTTGCCAACTCATCTTTTACCTCATCCACACGCCAACCGATTTGGAATGAGGTCTGTTGAGTCAGGCGCGCAAGGTAAATGACAAAAGTCTGCAACAACGTTCGCAATGGCTCCTCTTCACCATTTTTGGGTAGAGGGGACTGCCAAGCGCTCATTGTCCATCTGGGTTCTGTTTGTTCTCCGGCGGTTTCGAAAGGTAACTGGAGGGGTTGCAAAGCAGCAAGACGCTCATACCAAAATAATTCACTGGGTGTGAGTCTCTCAAGGATATTCTTTGTATTTCGAGTCTGTTGTGAAACGTCATTTGCGTCGGTCATATTTTCTGACGTCTGAGTTTTAAACGCACTTCCCACTTTAGCAATGTTATTTTTCATCTACTACCTCAATGAATCTGTTAGAAATTTGAAAACCGTCATTCCCGACAGTCATCACTAATGTTTCTCTCCTACTTCTTGCCCAAAAATAAAAATAGATACATCTGCTATCCATCCAAGAGACTTAGATACCGGATGCCACTGCCCGATTAATAGCGGCTACTTAGCCATTTTTCGACTCTAATTCTCCTGATTAACGGAATGAGATATTCTATCTTTGTTCCCATTTTTTAGATAAGCTCGATTAATTGACTGCAATTTTTGTTGACTGACGCTGAATTCCATAATTAAAAACTTAACCATTAACTGCATTTATTATCCATAATTACCAAATAACCTTTATATTTTATCCGTTTTCCATTAATACCTAATTAAAATCATTTCAAAAACAAACCAAGTATTCTTAAAGACAAAACAGACCAATTTACATTCAATTATCAAAATATTACTTTGACAATCACCTATAAAACAGTCTTCATTCCAATAATAAAAGGACATACTAATTTCAAAGACAGTTATTTAATAGGCATAAAATAATCCTGCATATTCAATCATATCAAAATATAACGTCAAGCTAAAAATAATTCATAAAAAATTATTTTTCAACAATAAGACAATACCGCTAACGAATATACCAAAGATGAACAAATACAAATTATATTTAACTTAACTACATATATCCTGTAATAATTAGAACATAAAAAAATACAAATGTTATTATATCAACAACCACCAAGAAACAATTTCAAATTAAAACAACTTAATTTTTCATTGCTTCATAATAATACACAACGTAATCTATATATTATCCAATAATATTGACTATCGCCCAAATTAAATATCCTTCCATCCAAATAATTTAATTTCAAAATACTCTACATCTCATTAAAATTTCAAATATAAATTTTTCATCACATATATTTATAACTAAATACCTACATTGGATTATTTATTGAAATAATAAAAAACAATGACGATATTAATTTAAATTTTATGATTAATATTACTTTAAAAACAATATGGATATTAACACTAGCTGTTTTTAATATATTAACTAATTGCTATTTTTATAAAATTATCTATTTATGCCTTCTATAACTCACATCCTTAAATGTTAAGGATAAAGCGGCTATAATAGCCGGAATAGACAAAATGGCAAAAATAGTGCTATAACTTAATTCAAGCTTGATTAATTCTGCGCCAAATAAAGTACCGAAAATCCCACCGAATCTTCCAAAGCCTAACATCCAGGCAACCCCGGTTGCCCGACAATGAGTAGGATAAAATTGTGCAGAGATTGATCCCATCGACGCCTGAGCGCCATTCATCGTTACCCCTGCAAGAAATATAAGAATACTCAATAATAATACATTTTCTTCCCGACCAATAAAAAAAACCAAAATACCAGCCAGGGCATAACTCGTTGCAACGACTTTATGAGGATTAATTCGATCCATTAGCCAACCGGAAAAAACCGTGCTTATTACGCCTCCCAAAGGAAATAATGCTGTCAGTGTTGCCGCCATGCTAATAGTGAAACCAACATCGTTCATTAAAAACGGCATCCAACTTGTCAGAACATAAAAAACCAATGCTCCCATGCAATAGGTTATCCATAACATTATCGTCCCGACTAAGAATCGATTGGACAAAACCGTTTTAATTGACGATTTATGTATAATTTCTTCTTCATCAAAGGTAAACTTGTTTATATCATTTAAAGTATTACCGGTCATTTTAGACAAAATTCGTCTTATATTATTATTATCCTCTGGGCCACCTTTCAAAACCAAATACCTAAGTGATTCAGGTAATAGAGAAAAAAGAAATAGCGCTAGCAATAACGGCAGAATACCCCCTAAAATCAAAACTCCTTGCCAACCAAAATGGGGAATAATCCATGCAGAAATGATCCCACCCACTGCCGCGCCAAGAAGAAAACCACAAAAAACGATATTTATTAACAAAGATCGCCGATTCTCTGGTGCATATTCAGATATTAAGGTTATTGCATTTGACATTGCCGCACCAAGACCTAACCCAGTCAAAAAACGCAAAATAATTAATATCTGTATTGAATCTGCGGCAGCGGTAGCAAGACTAAACAGGCCAAAAACAGTGACGGATATTGTCAACACTGACTTTCGACCAAACCGATCCGCAAGTGGACCGGCAAAAATCGAGCCTAACGATAACCCAACAAGAGCGGCGTTCATAGCCAGCCCAAGAATAGCACCATCTACTTTAAAATCATTGACCACGGCTGGTGCAATATACCCCATTAATACCGTGTCAAAACCATCAATAACAACAATTAAGAAACATAAAATTAAGACTTGCCATTGAACTTTCGAGAATTTTTGATTATCAATAATATGTTGAATACTAACTGTTTTAGTGCTATCCATCTTAAATCACCAATGTCATAAAATTCACTCCCTTTGACTATAAAGATAAATTATCAGTTTAATATTAGATGTAAAGAAAATTTATTTTCAATGTTTCCTAAGTTAATTTTATTAATATCCATATTATCACCATGAAAAACATAATTGACGTTATTATTTTCAATTTATAATATTTACATGAAATATTTCCATTGACTGACAGTTATGCCTTTAATTTAAAATCTCTGTTCTCTGAATTCACATTAATAATAACTAAAGACACGTAATTCTAATAATCCATCCCTCTCTTGGGATCTCAGGAATTCCTAATCAATTGTCTTAATTGCTCTTTTATGATTTTTCCACTTGCGTTTCTAGGTAAAGTTAAAAAAGTATATCCTTTAGGGCGCTTATACCGTGCTATTTCCATCAAAAGACACTAACCGCGAACACACTTTTTCCTCATGTACTCAGTCGGTTATAATCAGTTTTTCCAGACATAATGAACTGCCCCTTTTGAATGTCGGATGATTGTCTAACATTTGAGGGCAGTTCATTTTGTCCGAGCTAACATTAAGAATTAGATAATTTTTTAATTACAGAGCTTACAGTACCAGATGGTAATAATGTTTCATTTATTGTTTTTCCATCATCATTACTCCATACAAAACGATCATTATGGCTCGTTTTCATGAAATAAACATAATATCCATTATCTCCCATTGGTGTACATGTCATATCGAACAACCCCTCAATGAGATTTTCTCCATCCCCTGTGAAATAGTTCTCAGCATTTCTATACAGGCTAACTGGTTCAATGTTGACATCATTACATACCAATTCATCTATTTTCATATTTAAATAAAAACTGAAGGTTGTTTTCAGCTCAAAAACATCTAAAAGATCAAATATTTTATGTCCATCCAAATAGAAAAAGAAGATGCCATTTTTCCAAAAGCCATCAGATGAGTTCCATGATTCAACAACATCGAACTGAAGAGAAAAATAAAACGGATCGCCATAAATCATTTCAACCTAACTCCCAATTTCTTTTGGATGTCGCTTGGCACCTGTTTACTTATTAACTGATTTTTTATATCTCCAGAGCTGCCATTCCAGTGATATTCCCCATTGGTACCTTCGAACCTATGAATATTACCTTTTTCATCCTTAGAGAATCTAACTTCTTTATTACCATAATTTTTGGAGCTTAGAATTGAGTTTTCAAAAAGTTTCAATGAATCTTTTGGTTCTATTCTCACATTACGGCGATTTCCATCACCACCAAGAGTATGTTTAGGATTTGATTTATAAACTAACCCATTATTCGCTGTCACTGGATTAGGTACTGGTACAGCACTTCCCTTGACTCCTTTTGCTCCAGCCTTACTGATCCCTCCGGCCACTCCCGCAGACGCCGCAATTCCCGTCTGCCCCATAATCTTCACGATTTCCTGGGTCGTTTCTTCTGAACCGCCAGTGACTTGGGCACGATGGAGCACTAAATTCCGTGATGCGTCAATATTCGACATAGCACCCCGTAAATCTGCCCATTCCCGTACTTCTGCCGGCGTGAGGGAATCCAGCCCCTGCATTCTGGCTTTTTCCTGAATTTCGCCTATTCGAGCACTGTAGTCACCTTGCAATGCCCGCAGCTCTTTGGCAACGGCAACGCACTGGTCAGCCCCTGAACACGTTGCTATCCGCTCCTGAACCTTGTCATACTCCTGCCGATATTTATCCCTAACGGCAGAACGGCAACTGCTATCACCCTGACAATTAACCAGTTCCTCACTGCGCGATTGGTTCTTCTCCACACTGAGGAGGTGGTTGTTGTCTACAACAACTTTTTTCTCTGTCGTGTAGTTTGACACCGAACCAGATTGAGGCTGTTCACGGTGATTAGGTGAGCAGCTTTACAGTTTTTCGTTTCTTAAATACACACAATATCCATTGCCAACTTTTATTGGCTGGGGATAATCGAGACGTTCCATATGGGTGCTGATAGTAAAATCGCCTTCAAAATCCGCTATGACCTCAGTTTCAACTTCTGATGTAATCTCTTTGTTATATTCAGTGAATTCACCATCATAATAAAAAAACAGCTGAATATTTTTATTGTTCAGCATAGCAATAACACATCTCACATTAGGGGTTATGTTACCAAGCAAAGCTCTTTGTATTGACAATTTTAAATAACTAGATAAGTCAGTATTATTACGCATAAAATCTCCTGTTTTTTCACCACTTATGGTCTCGCTGGGACAATGTGAACACCACTTTTACTATAATGTACAATCCCATTAGTTGTAGGTATAGAAACTCCTGTTTGCGGATCTATGTAATTCCCGATCACATGTCCATAATTAATTCGTTCTTTTGAACCAGGAGTTCCAATAGGAATATTCCCAATCTGTTGTCCACTTCCTATCTTCTGAAGCAATATTTGTGGAGGAACAGTGATGATACTTTTATTTAAACCTGCATGTACTCAGTCGGTTATAAACGATTTTTCCCTGTGCAGCTTGATACCCAGCCTATAATGCCCCGACGCGCTTTTTCAGCCAGATAGTCCACTTTCCCCAGATGCGGTTAGAGAACAACAGCCTGCTCAGTAAGCAACCGTTTAACTTTACTACCGCCATTGTGATGTTGACGGAGTAGGCTAAAAAAAACAGTCCCGGCTTTTACAAACCGGGGGGTAAATATTTAGATAATATTTTTTTCTACTTGCTCTACAAGAGCACGGAATTCTCTAAAGTCAAAGTTCCATATTCCTCCATTCGGACAAGAAAAGATCTCTATTCTCATGCCATGCTCAGGTTCATTCGAGACTTCTGCTACTTGATCTGTACCCCAAAAGATCTCGTAAACAACATTCTCTCGATCTGGCAAGCTCGCTATTTGTGCTGTTAATTTATTTGTCATTTCGGTGGTTCCAAAAATCCTATAAGCCTACCTTGAGCATCATAACGTAATCCACGCCCACTAGAAGATATAACATCAGTAACTTGACCGTATCGTCCTGTATTACTTTGAATCACCTTTTTGTTCGGGTCATTCAATATACTATCTACAATTTTTTGGCCTTGTTCATTTATCGCAGATGGGTTTCCTTTAGCCTCTGGAAAAATGCTACCTGGCCGACTACCATGTTTTTGTAGAGCGCGACCAGCAAGTGTCAAATCGCCTTTTTTTGAGGCCGGATCTGTATATTTTGCTCCATTTGACAATTCATCAACTGACCATTTGCCAATATGATTGTTATTTCTGGCATTCTGCTCATCTTCTGGATCATGTCCTCCCGGTGTTCCTGTTCCTGAACCACCAAGTTCGGCTTTCTCTGAATCTGTCAGATCCTTTGATATATTGGGTTGATTCTCACCATCTACATAATCTGACGAACATACCCGGCCAAAGGAACATTGAGTCGCTTTATCTATAGATTCTCCCATTTCCTTCAATTTTTTGTCCACAGCTGAAGCTATTGTCTGATTTGCTTCATTCACGGTTTCACCCGTGTTTGAACCGGCTATCGGTGGTGGTGGCATTGGTATAGCTAGGGCATTATTATCCGCAACAACGCATTCCATTGCGACGTTGACCGCCAAACACCGATTTTCCCAATGCCCTCAGCCAGTTACCACCCGTTTTTTCCAATG
>NZ_JFGV01000089.1:0-17725 GCF_000612035.1 Photorhabdus aegyptia
TGACAGGAATGCAATCTTACCACCATGAGCTTTTGAGTTTATTAGGCGCACAATATAAAGCGGTTTATTCCTGAATTAGGTGCGGAATGAAGGTTCAATCAATATGCACATACAGACTCCATAAAAAGTTAAAGGCCCATTTGGGCCTTATCAGAAGTTAAATAGCGTTTCATAATTCTGCTACACATGGCCTTCTTCAACCCATTGTTATATATGGAATTATGAGTAGTATAAGATGTAGCACTATTTTAGAATCTTATTTAATTTGATCATCATTTCGACAGGTTTGTTAACTGGTATTGAACTGAGATCGATAAAGTTAAACCGTTGGATATTGGTGGCAGTTACTATTTTTCCGTCTCGTAGCAAAAAAATTCGGTATCAGACTGATAGCGTGACAACCATGATTCGAGTACAGATGATTCAGTGAGAATGTACGATCTTCCGTTCAAGAGAAAGTAGATACAAGGAATACCCATACCTTACCCCCGGCCAGACAGCACAGAAAAACCGAAGTGAGTATAAACATTCGCATCTGGTAGGACGTTATGGTATCGGAACGGCCACCAGCAACCAGACTCATCACGCATGAAATAAATTTCCAGCGTGTTAGGTACCATTCGGTACCCAATGCTTATGATCATCATTTCGTCGAATACAGGCTCATTATCAAAACTTGAAATACTGCCAGTATGACGATTTTCATAAACATAGCTGATAATGTTATCCAGCATTTCATTGGTAAAGCTATGCTGAGACTCATCAGAAGATAAATCGAAATACAAGTGAGTAGTAGACATGAGAATAAACTCCATAATAGGGGCATGAAAAAAACGCTGACATATGCCAGTGTTTTACCGTTTAAGCATTCAGGCCAGTTTTCTTTTCGGCTTCGCTGCTTCACTAGGATAAAAGTAGTAGAACGCTTTTTTGTATTTCTCATAGCCAATACGTTGAGACTTCACGTATTCCATATTGTTTGGAGCGGTATAGTGCCCAATCTTAATTAAATAAGCCTGTTCATCTAACTCGTTTGCCCAGCGGTGCATGATCTTCATACGGGTTTCGTATGGATCAAGCCCTGCAATTAGACAGCAATTGGTAAAAGAACACATGTTTTCTTGATTAACATCAGAGAAAAACCACAGTATTTCATCAATACGCTGTTCTAAAGTGCTACGCGGAGTAATCATGATGTGAAGTGAATTACGAATTAATTCGTAACCTATTTGCTCAGAGAACCGCAGTTGATAACGGTGGTCCATGTTAGCAGAAATTACATCATATTCTCTGTCACTTGCTTCCAAAATATCTAGGAAAGACAGCTGATTTTTATTCACATACGCTTTACTATAAGTAGCCATTTTGATTACCTTTAAAAAAATTAATAAATTTAAAAAGTTAAAAAATTTAGATTAACGAGAGAGAGCCTTGCGAGTGATTTTGAGAAGTTTCCCGCGTAGCGAAGAGACAGAACCTACAGCAATTCCAGTGTCCCCGAAGAGAGAAGTCATTAAGGTTTGATTGGCGGAGCCGAAGCCAATACCAATAACCAAAAGGCCATCCTGTTTTGCATCTTTAATCATCTGTTCAGCGGTTAGCTTGTCATCCGGTTCCCCATCAGTTACAACGATCATCACATGACGATCTGCTTTGGCCGATAGGAGGTCGGAAAAGGCAGGCCACAAAGATTCACTCAGTGGTGTTGAACCTGAAGCTACTAAACCGAATTGATGAGCGTTGATAGCAGCCCGGAGAGTTTGATCACGCCCTTTCATCAAACCAACGTTGTTCTTCGTGGCGTGGGGAAAGTGATAGGCAGAAGTGGATACGCCTTTGATGCCTTCCAGTGCATAAAGCATGGAGACAACGGCGGCTTCCGCTTCAACCACATCGTATTTTAACGAATCACTGGTATCTAGTAGAACAGTAAACGCACAATTAAACTCGACGGTTTTGGATTTGTGCTTAAACAGCTTCATATTGCCTAGAAGGGCAGAAGTGAGTAAGCGCGTATCCAGTTTTCTGCCGGTATCTTTGTGAGTACGACGAACCTGCTGCATACCCTGAAGTAATCCATGCATTGACTGACGCAAACCAGAAGCAAACTGAATACCTCGATTGACCGAAGTATCGGTTGTTCTGTTTCGTTTAGCTGGTGCGACGGAGTAAGGGACTGGAGCAGGAACACGTTTTGAGCTCGGAACTTTATCTTCTAAAGCTTCATTCAGTTTTTCACTAGCACCCTTCATAACCTCAGAAAGGTCTTTTTCTGTGGTGTCTGAAAAAGGGTCTGAAGAAGACTTATCAGCTGGTGTAGAGCCAAGCGTTAATGAAGCACCATCACCTTTCACATCATCGGTAGAATTGCCAAGTGAACTTTGGTTGTACTGAGAATCGCCAGGTTGCTGTTCCTGCTGCTGTTTTTGCTCGTTAAACGCATCTACAGCGAGGTCATAGAGACGGCATGAGACATCGAGACATTGACTGACTGAATCCGCATTAACAGCTTCAGCCAAAATCATCATCGACTGGTCAAACAGCTTCAAACCAAATAACCGTTCAAAGTCCTCACGCACTTGCTTAGTAGGAATACTTAAACCGTGATAACGGTTAAACCCACACATTACCATTGTGTTGATGAAGACAGTGGGGGGATGGTCACTTGGTTTGGCATCCTTATCAAAGAGAAAGGTATTGAGCGCTTTCAAAAAGGTTGGGGTGCCGGGGAAGCGACGACCAATCGCACGTTCTATGCGAAGATCTTCAGTAACCTTAACCAGTTTGTGTAACACATCCCAGTTGTATTTACCTGATTGCACCTTACTAGCTAATTTCTTTTCAAAGAATTTAAAGTCAGTGAAACGGACATGTGCTGATTCGTGTACAAGGTAGCCCAACAAGATTTCTGATAGTTCCTCAGCATTCCTATAAAAAGGGATGTTGATGCAGAATCGGTCATGATCTTGGTAGGTAAAGGCAGTTTTTCCGCCCACTGTAACATCGACGCCGAGTTGAGAGCTTAGCGCTCGCGCAACGATGGGAAGAGAATTGTAAATACCCATGATGTGATACCTCGCAATAGATAAATTTAAAAAGTTAAAGGTGGTGAAATAAACCGTTAGGGTTTCCTGACAGACGCGTAGAGATCTCTGTTTTCCACTAAGCGTAAAAAATAGGTTTTGCTGCCAACAGTAACGAAGACGTTTTGCAATGCTTCTTCCTGCTGAAACAGTAAAGCGAATGGGAAGACCATGACGGAAAGTGTTCTTCTGCAATACCCTGTTAATGCAGGGTACAACCGAAGGGAACGGCAAATGCCATAGAAAGCAGTTCACCGTATTTTCCACGTTTGACAAGAAGCTCATTATGCAAATCAAAATGCTTTGCATCTATGAACCTTGGTTTGAAAAGTTAATAAGCCCGGTATGGGCTTTGTGATTTAGAAAACGAATAATCCGTCGTCTTTGTCTGCAAAATTTAAAGTCTGTATTGAAACAGGTTCTTTAGATGCCGCAGGTGTCCGTTCAATCTCTGAAGCGTCAGGCAGACTATATGGAGCATCGCTAACGCCAGACAAAAATGAACTATCATCAACTACCACCACAGAGGAAGCGATTTCGGCCAAAACATTTTCAACTGGTGTTAGGGTAGCTTCTTCAGCAACTACAGTTACCACAGTCTCAACGTCAACAACCGGATCAGTCACTAAGCCTACAGTAGGCAGATCAGTTGGCAAATCATCAAACTCTTCATCACTGACAACGACGGCAGAAGCGAAAGCATCGACATGCACAAGGGCAGGAGATGTTTCGTCCACAGCGTTATTGTTATCAACCGCAAGTGCAGGAACCGGCTGTGCAGTGTAATCGAGCACATTAAGCATTGTCAGATCTACAGTAGTATCAGTAGCCGCATTGCTCTGAGGTTGAGATAGTAATTCAACAAACGATTTTGCGTTTTGTGGATCGCGGAGGTTATTCAGCAGCGACAGGATATCGTTATAATGTTTACCAGTTATTTTGCCGGTCAACGGAATATCTTTAAGCATATCGCTCACGTACTTACAGAGTCCTTTAACGCAGGGGGCAATAAAAGACAATGAATCAAGTTTTTCGGCGCAGCGGCGTAATGGATTCAGCGTATGCTGGGAAAATGAATCCGGGTTTCTGTTTTTCAGGAACCCTTCAACAACGTTAGCCACATCCTCATAAACTTCGTCAGCAAGACTTTTAATCTGACCGGTAAGACTCCCCTGAATAATGCTGTTGCTGTAGGGCGTGATGTGAATTGCAGTGAAACCAAATTGAATTTGGTTATCCATATAATGCAAATCAATCGATGCATCCCGGAGCAAAATGTCACGATATTTTTCTTCAAACGAGTTAATCCAGCTTTTGAAATCGGCCTTCATAAATTCTGCTTTGTAAGCATAAAAATCAGACTTCAACACGTTCAGTTTAGCGATAAGATCGTTAATCTTATCTGCGGGAACAGCATATCCACCCATGAACCGAATACCCACTTCCTGACACAAGGTGTGAGCCGTGTTCTTTTTACGAGTAAAAGGGTTGATGAGTTGCGGGTCAATTATTTTTTTACTACCCAATGAAACCATTACGTCAGGCGGTAATTTAGCATCTTTTCCCAGATCTTCTTTTTTCAGCTTACGGCGACCGCTAATGCTGGTGATATCCGAAAGGGAAACAAGAATCAGTTGATCCAGAACTTGAGCTTCGTTTGATTTAATGGTCATGATTAATACCTCAATTTAATAAATTTAAAATACTTAGGACATTAAAAAAGCCCTTTCGGGCTTAAAGTTATTGCAGAGCTTCTTTACCAAATACGGACTCAACGATAGTGTGCAAAGCACGCTTATCATCAGCCGTCGCACGGTTGCCAATTTGGAAATCGAACGACATCAGCATTGCTTTAGGCATATTCGCTTTCTTCATCAGAACAAAGCGGTCAATCCAAGCAATGAGAGAACGGGTAGAACAGGTTACAGATAAGCGAAGATCAGCAGATACAGGAAGCGACGGGACTTTGTCAGAAGGGTTCTGACTAAAATCACCAGTAAGATCACGGCCTACAAACAATGCACGAATCATGTTTGCCACTTCTACAAATTTACCGGCAATTTGAGGGTCTGGAATGTATTTAGTAGCGAGTTTCGTCTCAACATCCGCAGGCATATAGTCAGCGTTAATGAACATATAGCGATCAAGGTTCGCCACGTTCATAATTTTAATACCGCCGTATACACCTGTTTGATCGCCCTGACCAATTGAATTGGCAGTAGCGATAAAGCGGAAGTTAGGATGCTGTCTAATGACCTCGTTAGTTTCAGGAATAACAAGATTCCCGCCTTCCAGAATGGCATTAAACGTGTTTGCGCATGAAGGGTCTAACTGATCGTATTCGTCCAGCAAGAAAATCAAGCCGTATTTATATGCTAGCGCTAATGGGCCATGAACAAAAATAGTTTTTGTATCACCGGTTAGTTCGTCACAAACGAGACGAAGACCGCCGATAAAGCTATTAATATCCAGCTCTTGAGACGCAGTAGTCTTCATGACAGGCCAGTTCAATCGAGCAGCAACTTGCTCAACAATACTGGTTTTACCACAACCTGTCGGGCCAGAAATCCAAAGTGACTGGTTTTGTGGAAAATTAATCCACATCAACACAGATGTACGAAAAGTAGGCTCGAACACATAGTCGTTGTTAAGTTTCGGAATATATGCACAGAAAGGGTTATTCGCAGAGAATCCAGCGTATTGTCTTACTTTATGCACCATTTCTGGAGGAATTTCTATACCAAACAGAGCCGGAGAAATAGCAACGTTACGCGTCAGAACATCAGCAGGTAGGTTAGTAATAAAGTTAGTCATGATATACCTCATTAATTTAAATAAATTTAAAAAGTTAAAAGATGAAAATCAGAGGGAATTTCTTCATTTCGTTTAGGAAATTAAAAATTAAGGAACTAGAGAATTAAGTTGCAACAGCACGAACCAGATTGGTGTGTTTATATTTACGATTAATATTTCCTCCTTGACCAACTACAGTGACCTTTGAGGCATATGTGACGTAAGGTGCGATACCGCGAGAGGAAATTGCGGAGATAAGAATGTGTATGAAAAAGGTTTTGGCGTAAACGAGTACACCGTCAGCCTTATATTTCTCACATAGTGCAACAGCGATGTCAGCAAGTTCATTAGCACGCAATGTCATCTCTTTAACGGAAGGGCAAGACGCAAACGACAGCTTCTCGCGGATAACGTGAGAAATATGCTGTTCAACGTCGATTACCCCCATTTCACGTTGTTCATCAGATGCAAGATATGCAGTCATGTTTACGAGGAACATGGGAGAACCCTCTTAGTTTATAAAGTTAAATGGATTTAATGACTTAAGTCTCGACCGGACGGGAGACATGGGTTTTAAGGTACTGCGATGCTCAGTTTTAAGGCGACTGAGCTAACCTGGGTGTTGTCATCTCGACAACGAAACACCTTTTTCGACGCATATAAAAAACTCGCAGCCTTTTGGGCAACGAGTTATTGAATAGGTATAGATATACGTGTGCCATGAGAATGGCTTTATGAAGTCATCCAAATTGGCGATATCGCCGAAGTTGAGGTGATTAAAGGGCGCTAGCCAGAAGTTAAGCGGGTGTTTCCGCATAGCCAAGATAATCAATTGTTCCTGTACGGTCAAGCAGAAAACCCCGCTCAATGACCTAATACCGCCCGCTAAAGAAAAGCAAGGGAACTAACTGTTGTCCTTTTCATTTGAAAAAACCAGCTCTATCTTATGATTAACGACATAGACCATACGAAAGCAAAGGTAATGTCACCGCAGGCTAACGGTATCTGCGAGTGATTCCGTAAGACGATATTACAGGAATCTTATCAGGTGACGTTCCGCAAGAAACTCTACAGCGGTCTCGAAACATTGCAGTCAGACCTTGATGAATAGCTACATTATTACAATAATGAGCAAACTCATCGGGGAAAAATGTGCGGTGGCCGGACACCAGTAGAAACATTACTTGATGGCAAGCGCATCTGGGCTGAAAAGAATTTAATCCAGATGTAATCTGACAGACATCTGTATATATAACCGGAAACTGTCAGCTCAGGTCTGAGCTAATAGCCTGTCTCCGTTGTCGGAAGAAATATATTAAAAACAGTCAATTACACAATTTAAATTACAGTCTCTTTTTATCTTTTCCGATTATCGTATCTCCTTCCCTGTCTCCAATACGGGCTTTTTTATCAACGAATTCTGGACGTTCACAATTTTAATTCTTTCTCTTCTTTCATAACAGACATAGAGTTTACAATATGATTTACTGGCAATTCTGAGATGCTGCTATAAACTTGAAGATGCAGGATTCAGAACCTGGAAGTTGTCATTAATACGACACGACAAGTTCCCAGTAAGTTCCGGTAATATTTCCGTAAAAAAGCGATGTATTGCCTGCCTGAACAAGGCCGTTGGGGAGAAATAAGGGTTATTCCTGACCTGTTCATTCATCACCTTCCACAGCCTTTCTATCGGGTTCAGATTCGAGCTGTATGGCGGGCAAGTAATGAAGGTCGATATTCATTACATAAGCCCAGTATTTCACCAGACTACTCCGGTGGTAACCGGCTCCGTATAAAGATAATATGAACCTTCTGACTGATCGGATAGGTTTCACGCAGGGCAATGAAAAACTCTGCGATGTGATAACTGTCGATACGGTCATACTCGCGTACCCCCGTTTTACTGATATCAGCCAGATTCAGGATACCCATCAGGTTCAGACAGGTACGGCTTTCCGTGGTTTTCACTGTGGTTTTCTGGCCAGCCATAAGCCAGTTTCGTCCCTTGCGTGGGATGGACGCCATCAATGAACAGGATGGACTCATTGTCTCCGGCTTCCTGCTTCAGTTTCCCGTAGGTTTCCATAAAGGCCCGTTACTGCTCCGCGTTGAACTTGTGTGGCACGCCGGTCGGTTTTTTATAACTGAATGCAGTCATTTATTCATGCCGGGAACAGTGTAACAGTCAAGAGCAGGCCAGGGAAAACCGGCTAACGCCGTGGGGTAAAAAGACTTATCAGCGATGAAAGGAGACGATAGAACGTAGTTTTGCGGATGCGAAGCAGCATCATGGGTACCGCTATGTCCGTTTTCGTGGATTACTGAAAGTTCAGATAAAGTGTCTGCTGTAAAAAATCAAAAAATATCAATAAGATATAGTTTTTCTGGTCACCACGTTTTGTTATTTTTATTGCGGGATAAAGGGGCATATGGCACGGAAAGGGCAAAAATGGCGTATCGGAGGGCGATCACATGGGTCTAATGATGAAAATGGCCACAACATTTTCATCATGAAAAAACAAGCCCCGTTCTTTTTAACGAAGTTTGTCAGCGGTCTGATGAGAAGGCCTTACCTTCTCATCACTTATAGCGGTGTCTGGTTTTACTTGACCGTTGCAAACTACCAGCAATTGTGAACAAAATCGGGAGTCAACCCCCTGATTGAAGGGGAGCCTATATGCGCCAATGTACGTTCAATATCTTCTTTTAGTAAACGGATCACTTCACTGACGCCTTGCTCGCCAGTCGCTGCAAGGCCATACAGTACTGCCCTTCCCAGCAACACCATATCTGCTCCCAGAGCCAACGCTTTAACGATATCAGATCCTCGGCGGAAGCCACTATCGATCAAGACAGGTTGATACATCGCCTGTACCGTAGCACTTAACGTTTCCATTGGGGAAAGTGCGCCATCAAGCTGTCTCCCGCCATGATTGGACAGGATCACACCATCAGCCCCCAGTTCGATGCATTTTTTAGCGTCCTCTGGCCGGATAATTCCCTTCACCAGAAGCTTATGTGGCCATAAAGCCCGCAACTTTTCCAAGCCTTGCCAGTTAAAGCTAGCATCCATTTGTCGACTCATCACTGCGACCTGAACATCTAGGCTTATGTTTTCCGTCATGACGAAATTCGCAAGTTGAGGCATTCCATTGCGCAAAAAACGCAGCAACCAGCTTGGATGAAGGCAGCCGTCAAGTAGCACGGCAGGACGATAACGCAAGGGCAGACAGAACCGGTTACGTATATCCCGTTCCCGATAGCCATTAACCGCAACATCAACGGTAATTACCAAAGTGGTGTAATCAGAGGCCAGCGCCCGCTTCACCATCTGTTCTGCCAGTTCGGGACATACTACATAGAGCTGGAACCATTTTTCTCCGTCACACTGCCTAGCCACATCTTCAATTGTCATGTTCGCCGCACTGGAGAGTATAAAAGGAATGTTTTCTTTCGCCGCCACTCGGGCAAGAATCAAGTCGCCATCTGGCCGAAAAGTGGCATTAAGCCCAGTAGGAGCAATAGCAAAAGGTGCTGACCATACCTTATTAAACAAAGTACATGAAATATCCCTTTTACTGACGTCAATTAATCGATGGGGTATAAAACGCCAGCGATCAAAAATCTGCTGATTATAGCGTAGTCCTTTTTCATCCTCAGCACCGCTCTCTAGGTAGTCAAAAATTATCTTTGGTAATTTTTTCTTCGCCAAAGTGCGGTAATCCGCCACGTTAAGTAATTTGTTGCTCATCTGATTTCTGTGCAGGGTAGTCATGTTCAATCTGTTCAACCCGTTGCCATGTATTAAAAGATTCACTTTATGCTGTTTAAGCTGCCCCAAAGTGGGCAGCTCAAGTTCCCCCACCCAACGATTTGTGGATCAATTGAAAGCAATATGCCCTTCTTCATCAGTGATAATACTGACTGGCTTACCTTCATTTATTCCCTCTGGGTTAATAATGTAATGTTACGGACAAGAAACGGCTCTTCTCATCTCATGAGTTTTCCCTCCGATCGGCAATAAAGCAGGATAATCGACGCACCCCCTCTTCAATCAGGTCAGGTTCAACATAGCTGAAAGAAAGTCTGAGTACATTGTTGTAACGATCTGAATTGGAAAATATCGCTGTTGGAACTACAATCACGCCAAACTCAGCAGCACAACGCTCAATATCCTGCATAGTCAGGTTGAAAGGTAGACTCAAGTTGAGAAAAAAGCCGCCATTAGGCATATTCCATGAGATAGTGGAGTCTTTTTCAGCAAAGAAACACGTTAGGCTGTGTAGTAATCGATCCCGCTTTGCTCGATAGTGTTCACTGATACTCTGCGTGATTTGCTTTAATGAACAATTGTTCTCCAGCAGGAATCCTCCCACAATAGCCTGAGCGATTTGCCCGGTATTTACGGAAATAAAGCTTTTCACTCGGGTCATATCATTAATCAGAGGTACAGCCAGCTCCCCCCGTTTTACGTGAGCCCGGCAAATCAAATAACCAATACGCACCGCTGGACATAATGTTTTGGCAAAAGTACCGATATGAATAACCACGGCTTCGTTATCCAAGGCAAGCAGCGTCGGTTGTTGATGATGCGTATAATCAAACAGACGGTAAGGGCTATCTTCTAAAATAAATAATGCTCGTGCATAACAAAAAACCAGTAATTCTTTTCTCCGTGCCAAAGACATGGTTCTGCCACAAGGATTAGAAAAATCAGGAATAGTGTAGATGGCACGTGCACGCTTTCCTGATGCAGCGATGCTATTGATGCTGTGCTCCAATGCAGAGATAATCGGCCCTTCTCTGTCACACTCAACATACACCACATCAATGCCTTTGATTCTGGCCGCACCGGTAATACCAATATAAGCTGGATCTGTCACCAGTAGTACATCATACGCTGGAGAGAACAGTGTATCGAGGCAGATAACCATCCCTTCCTGAGCACCATTAGTAACCAAAATCTCTTCCTGTTCCAGCGTAATTCCCTCATCAAGATATAGCTGCCTAGCGATCAATGGATTAATAATGCCGCGTGTATCGCCATACTGCCCAAGCAAGTTACCAATCTCTTGATGGCTTTTATTACGCGCTTCAGCCAGATAGTGGGAAAACAGCGCAATATACTGCGACCATTTTTCCGGCCGAGCATTAATCTCTGAGGGACGACCAGAGGCAAACGAAATCGCATTAGGATACCGCTCTATGACTTCATTGAGAAAACACATTGCGTTCAGGTCAGCATGTTCCTGAAAAGCTAGGTCACTTGCTTCTATTGCCAGTGGCATAAGTGTCTCCTGTTACTATTATTAAATATTAAATTTGTTGCGTCTTTTCCAACTGCCGGAACAAACTGTTTATATTCTCTTCTTCAAATCCTTCGCCATGCCTCTCAAGAAACTCAAACATCATTCCCGACTCATTGTCACGTTTAGTGAAAATCTGTTTCAAGTTACCCCCACTAATAATCTGTGTGGAAAATTCAATGCCGTTTTCCTCTAATTCGGCTACGACTTCCTCCAAATTCTCCACCTCAAAAGCAACATGCTGAACACCAGGCCCATACTGTTCAACGTACTGTGTCACCTGAGACTGCGATTCTGTGCCCTGTAATAGCACCAGCGTATAGCCATTTCCTTGTAAAATTGCGGATTCCATCGCAGTAGTTACGCCCTTTGTTACTCGACGTTCCACAAGGGTAAAACCAAGCATCTCCACATACATGCTTAACGCTTTATCCAGTGACACAACTGCAATAGCCAGGTGGTCAATCTTTTTATATTTCTTTGCTATCCCTGTGAGAGAAATGTGATTTTCGGTCATAATCTTTATCAGAAAGTTAAAGTTAAAGTAATCTATTCCCATGCTTAGTATCGCCGGGAACATCCAATTTAAAACGCCGAGCATCCCCCCTTTTAACTACTAGGAGGATCAAACGCATCAACATCTGATAGCAATGTTTCAAGTTGTACAGCAAATTGCCACAACTCCCGCGAAAAGACAGGCCGTTAACACCACGAGAAACGGAATACCGGATTTAGTTGCTACAAGCAATCATTCACGTATTAGCTGTTTTTTCTGCAATATACTAGCAATCACTAGGAAGCATCTTGCTAGTCTACCGAACGTAATACTCTGTTCTTCATCCAAGCTTTTTGTCAGAAACCGATAAACAAGTTTATTAATATGAATATCACAGCATCGAGTAAGCGCACCGGTCAAAGCCCCCCCCCCCTGAATTGCATAAAGACCTTTTCAAAATTAGCTTAATGCGTTGCGGATTTTACGGTACCCGAAAAACTGAAATATACATATACACTACACCAAGCAGTAGTTATTTTTCTCTAACTCTGTCTCTTTTTTGCCAACTACTCCACAAGAAATACTTATAGATGCCAGATTTCCAGCTTAAAAAAGCCGGTTTTTCATAACCATTTATAGATAAAATATTTTTTCTGAATTACTTTGTTGCTTATAAATCAATATATGACAAGCAAATCATGAAGCTCTGCTTTTTATGTTTGTATGGTTTTTATTATTCCATATTAAATAATTATTTGAGTGTATTGTTTTCTAGTGTGATCCATGTTTGTTATTTGAAATATCATGGTGATTTTTAAATGCAAAATAATATTTATTTGGAATTAAATT
This sequence comes from Photorhabdus aegyptia, assembly GCF_000612035.1. Classification (NCBI taxonomy): domain Bacteria; kingdom Pseudomonadati; phylum Pseudomonadota; class Gammaproteobacteria; order Enterobacterales; family Morganellaceae; genus Photorhabdus; species Photorhabdus aegyptia. The sequence continues at coordinate 12,531 of NZ_JFGV01000089.1, forward strand.
ACTGCTGATTACTTTGGTGTTTTTTATTATTATGTTTGTTAAAGTTTTTTTGCTAATTTAAAATTATGTAATTTAATATAAACAACCAGTGAAACTCAAAAAAATCAGTAAATTAGCTAAAGCGATTACAGGTTAGAATGAGTTAATAATTGTCGCTCAACAGAAAGTACTGCCATCGCAAAGTCTATTTTTATAACCCTGTCTTATATTGACAAAGTGAGATTAGTGTGTAATGTCTGATTCTGGAAAAAATCGAGATAAGTAATCGAAAAATAAAACCGAGGGAATCTTAACTAATTTTGGAACGGATTTATTTCCTTGATAACGTGCAGAAAAAACTCGATTTCCTTTTGCCATGCTCTTCAATTTTTAAATCTTCGGTATTTGGTGATCTTTCTACTTCGGTGTCTTTGACTAATTAATATAAGGAATTAGTAATGAAAAACGATAAGATGGTAACTCCACAAACCAAACGTGAAAACGCGTATTTATCGGCATCACAACAAAGAATGTGGTCAGTTCATTGCATAAAAGATCGTTCCGAAAACTACCATGTATCGGCATCTTATAAACTGGTTGGTAGTTTGAATATTGAACTATTTCACCAAGCATTAAATATTTTATTTATCCGTCATGATGTATTATGTTCAACTTTGATTGATGATAACTCGTTTCTAGTGGTTAATACTCTGAGTAATAATAATTCACCCTCTATTCTAATCTCTGACCTTCGTGCCGTTGATGAACAAGAGAAAAGGATTGCTCAGATTATTGATGATACACTTAATACCCCTTTTGATTTCCCTAGAGAACCATTAATAAGAGCTTGCTTAGTACAGATAAATAATGAAGAGTATATATTTTTATTAAATCAACATCCGGTTATTGCCGATAATTTCTCTGTTAGCATACTAATTAATGAATTATGTGTTATTTATAATGATCTATTGAATCATCGAACGATTTCTTTGCCGCCCATTACACAATACTTTGCTGATTATATTGCTTGGCAAAACCATTATCTGACTAAAGAGCGGCTATCAATACAGCGTGAATATTGGCAGCAGCAGCTTATTGATATTCCTCCCTTATTAACTTTACCGACAACGTATCCAAGGCTGAATAATTTACCGCCAAAAGGGGATATCTGTGCGTTTACGCTTAATAAAGACTTAACCAATCAGCTTAAGCAGATTAGCCAAGAGCAGGGGATAACCTTGTTAATGACTATCATGACAGCTTGGGCTATTGTACTTCATCGTCTTTCAGGGCAAGACTGTATTGTCATTGGTACCCCTTTTGCTAACCGAAATAACAAGGAAATAAAAAGTATAGTAAGGCCATTTGCCAATATCTTACCGGTACGGATTGATATTGATAATGACGCTACGATTGAAGAACTACTTGTGCAAGTCAGTAATACGATGATGAATGTGCAAGATAATCAGGATATCCCTTTTAAATGTCTTGTTGAAGCAACCAATCCGGAGTGTAATATCGCTTATTCCACTATTTTTCAAGCGTTCATAACCTGGCTGGATTGTTATAAAAATGAGTGTGAATTTCAAGGAATTAAAATATCTCCTATTGATTATCATTCAAATACAGTAAAAGTCGATCTCGAATTATTTATGTACCAGCGAGAGGAGGAGATTATCGGCGGAATAAATTATGCGACAGCGCTATTTGATAAACCAACTATAGAGCGTCAGCTAAATTATTTTCTTATTGTCTTGAATACCATGGCGAAAAATGTCACTCAATGTATTAAAGAGATCGATATTTTGTCAGCAGATGAACGAGAGCTATTGCTAAACCAATGGAATGATACCGCAGGGGATTATCCATCAGAATATTGCATTCATGAACTGCTTGAACGGCAGGTGATAAAAACACCTCATGCGCCCGCATTGGTGTTTGATGGACATACCCTGAGTTATGCTGAATTGAATCAACAGGCTAACCGATTAGCACATCGGCTGATTGCTGAAGGGGTAGTCCCGGATAGCCGCGTGGTAATTTGTGTTGATCGAACACCATTGATGGTCATCGGTTTGCTGGCGATTTTAAAAGCGGGAGGAGCTTACATTCCGCTTGACCCTAGTTACCCGTCAGCACGTCTTCACTATATTCTTGATGATGCCGCCCCTGTCTTGCTATTACACGATGATATTAGTACAGATAAGTTGCATGACATATCTGTGGCAAAGAAACGGCTGGATATAAATGCAGTCTTGGCGGAAGGCATTGAGTTATCAGCAGATAATCCCTGTGTCATGGGGCTAAATTCACGTAATTTGGCCTATGTTATCTACACATCAGGTTCAACCGGTAATCCGAAAGGCGTGCAAAATGAACATCGTAGTGTGATGAATCGTTTATATTGGATACAGCAAACTTATCAACTAACACCTGGTGATGTCGTGTTGCAAAAGACTACGTTTAGTTTTGATGTTTCTGTTTGGGAGCTGTTTTGTAGTTTTATGAGTGGCGCCAAAATGGTGTTGGCGACTACAGAACAACAGAAAAATCTCTCTCAGTTGATTGAGTTAATCAGCCAAGAGAAAGTAACCACCCTTCATTTTGTGCCTTCGGTGTTGACCACATTCTTAAAAGAGCCTGATTTGACCCGTTGTTTAACGCTAAAACATCTGTTTTGCAGCGGCGAAGCGTTGCATCCTACCACAGTGAAACATTGCCAGGCATTGATGCCTTGGGTCAGACTCTATAATTTATATGGCCCGACTGAAGCCGCGATTGATGTAACTTATTGGCATTGTCCTGATAATTTTGAGGGGCAAGTTGTGCCAATTGGCAAGCCAATTACCAATTCCCGTATTTATTTATTAGATAACCAACAGCGGCCAGTCCCTTTAGGCGTTATTGGTGAATTGTATATTGGTGGGGTTGGCGTTGCTCGCGGTTATCTGAACCGACCAGAACTGACTGCTGAATGTTTTCTGGTCGATCCTTTTCATTCAGAACTTGATGCTCGCATGTATCGTACTGGCGATTTGGCTCGTTACGATCGTGACGGCAACATTGAATATATTGGGCGTAATGACCATCAAGTTAAAATACGTGGTTTTCGCATTGAATTAGGTGAAATTGAAACTTGCCTTGAAACCCATTCGACAGTGCAGCAAGCGGTGGTTATTGCCCATGAAGGAAGCAGAGAGGATAAACAGCTGGTTGCTTATGTAGTCTTGGTGCAGGGTAACGAATCTGATCAGGCTACGGCGGTGCTGCGCCAATATCTACTGTCTGTGTTGCCCGAGTATATGGTGCCGGCTGCTTTTGTGATGATGGCGGATTTTCCCTTGACGCCCAATGGAAAACTTGACCGCAAGGCACTGCCGACACCGGATGCCACAGCGTATCAACGCCAGCATTATCAGCCCCCTCAGGGTGAGATTGAAATCTTGCTGGCAGAGATGTGGAGCCAGTTACTAAGTATCAATCATATCAGCCGTTTTGATAACTTTTTTACTCTTGGTGGACATTCTCTATTAATCATGCAGTTGATGAGATTGTTGCGGGACAAATGCTATATCGTGCAGTCTGGCGCTCTGTTTTCAAGACCGATATTGGCAGAGCAAGCAACTTTACTAATAAAAATAGATGATGCTTTTGCTGTTCCTCCGAATTTAATAACAGTGGAATGTAAACGTATCGTCCCTGAAATGTTGCCTCTGATTAATATAGAGCAAGCAGATATTGATAGGTTAGTCAGTCAGGTACCGGGTGGGCTCACCAATATTCAGGATATTTATGCGCTATCATCGTTGCAGGATGGTATTTTGTTCCACCACTTACTGGCAGAAGAAGGTGATCCATATCTGTTGACCCGTCAGATAGCTTTTGCTGATCGCTCTCTGATTGATCGTTATCTGGTAGCGGTTCAACAAGTGATCGAACGTCACGATATCCTACGTACAGCCTTTATCTGGCAGGGACTATCAATCCCGGCTCAGGTAGTTTTGCGTCAAGTGTCTTTGTCTGTGACTGAATTGATATTGAACCCAGCTGATGGCTCAGTTTGTGACCAATTGGCTCAACGTTTTAATCCTCGCCACTATCGTCTTGATTTGGGTCAGGCACCGCTACTGCGTTTTGTCATAGTGCGGGAGACCAGCGGGCGCTGGCTTTTACTGCAACTCATGCATCATTTGATTGGTGATCAAACGACGCTGGAAATGATGAACAGCGAAGTGCGAGCGTATCTTACTGGGCAAGAGAACAGATTGCCCATTCCGGCACCTTTTCGCAATCTGGTGGCTCAGTCCCGACTGGAGCACAGTCAAAAGGAACATGCCCGCTTCTTTACTGACATGCTAGCGGAGGTGGATGAACCGACGTTACCATTTGGGGTGACGGAAGTATACAGTGATGGTTCGCAAATTGTGGAATTTCATCGGATGCTAGCGGCTGAATTGAATGACCGCTTGCGTGATCAGGCCAAATGTTTGGGCGTAAGTTTGGCCACACTGTGTCATCTGGCTTGGGCACTGGTGTTGTCACGCATTAGCGGGCAGAAACGGGTGGTATTCGGCACTGTGTTGTTTGGACGTATGCAGGCGGGGGAAGGTGCTGATAGCGGGATGGGATTGTTTATCAATACTCTTCCTCTGCGGTTGGATATCGACGAAACTCCAGTACGGAACAGTGTTTGGGTAGTGCACTCTCGGCTGGCTGGATTGCTAGCGCATGAACATGCCTCACTGGTTTTGGCTCAACGTTGCAGTAACGTAGCTAATGGTATGCCATTGTTCAATGCACTATTGAATTACCGACATAATTCCCCGTTGACGGCTTCAGATGAACCCCTAAATGGTATTGAATTCCTTGGTGATCAGGGAAGCACTCATTACCCGTTTGCTCTATCGGTGGAAGATTTTGGCGAAGCATTGAGTTTGACGGTTCAGGTGGTACAGCCGTTTGACTCGGAACGGATATGCGGTTATATGCAACAGGCGCTGGAAAGTTTGGTGGAAGCGCTTGAACAGACACCGAATGTGCCAGTAAGAGAACTAGAAATCCTGCCAAAAACTGAACGTACGTTATTGCTAGAAATTTGGAACGCGACTGAAACCACATACCCTGATTCATTGTGTATTCATCAGTTGTTTGAGCAACAGGTGGAAAAAACGCCAAAAGCGCTGGCATTAATCGCGGGAGATAAGTCCCTGAGTTAT
>NZ_JFGV01000088.1:0-17970 GCF_000612035.1 Photorhabdus aegyptia
ATACAGATATTTACATTTCTCACAGCCCTAACAATAAAATATATTTTCACTTTATTTTCAATATGTTAATTAATTCGTAAAATACAACACCAGCATTATTACACCATTATCATGATTCAGGTTCATTATCATCAATACGTTACCGACACGTAAAAAAGAATAATTCTCAGTTATATTATGCGAATGAGAACAGATTTCATTATTGAGAATAACTCCATTGATAATAGACTCATTCTGATTTATCCAGACCATAACCAGTCATACCGATGCAGATAATAATCATGCCTGAAACCAGCCAATGCCATAATACAGGAGAACCCAATTCCTGCTGAATTGCGCTGACGGCGTTATTCCAGATCATACTCTTACCTTTATAGAAGACATGTGCAATAACCTAAAAACCACATAGAGAGAACGATATTTTATGGCACAGAATAAAATACCATTGACTCTACGTTGCTTAATTTTCTCTTTTAAGAATGATTATCATTACTTTCCAATTAAACCGGCTCAAGAGCGTATTTAATAATACGCCACAAAGAAAATAATCTTTATTTCATGGGATTATCAATTGCCAGTAGATCAATCAATCGCCCACTTGAATCTGGTTGAACAGTAATATTTTTATATCGCCAATGTCCTGCATGCTTATTTGCATCAACATGCACCGTACCACCAGACCGATTTCCTTTTATAGGAATGTCCAATTCCGCTTCTTTCTCGTTAACACTGCCAGAGACAAACCAACCCACTTCAATTGGCTGGCCTAAAATCTCTTTCACAACAGGATTACCTTGTGCCAGCGCTAAAGCTTTTTTATATGGCTCCGAAGATTTCATTACTCCCATGACAATCATAAATGCGCCTACGATAAAAGCAGGAATAAAGCAGACAATCATCAACTTCCATTTACGCGCCAACCAATTGCGTTTTTCAGGAAGAGAAGACGTACCCGTCATTGCTTCGTCATTCGATGAATTCCACTCTTTTTTTATCGTTACATTTTTTACTTTCATATCTTTAATACCTTTTCATTAAGGCGAAATGCCAGTTATCTTATGTTTGAACTTCTTATGCCATCAGATATAGGGCCGTACCCTATGTGCAGTTTCATACAAATTCATTCAGCCATTACTTATTTTTCCTCGATATCCAATGAAGCGACCGGTTCAACATCAATAAAAGCAAGGGTGATCCCCTCTTCTTCGTCAAACCCCAACGTCACGCCAGCAGGTTTATTGTGATGGGCCAGACGTTCCAGCAGCGCCTGTGATAGCACCGGTAAAATTTGCTGGTTAAGCAGGCTGTCGATATTGCGTGCCCCACTGTCCGGCAACAGACAAGCATTCACCAAGGTGTCGCACAAGCTGCTTTCCACCGAGCAAGTCAAACCATAGTGGGTATGAAGACGCCGAGTCACTTGTTCCAGTTTGATTTCAACAATGCGTCTGAGCGCATCAGTCTGTAACGGGCGGTAAATCACGGTCTGAAAGCGAGCCAACAGAGCCGGCTGAAAGTGATCACGAAGCATCGGATGTAACAGCTCATGCAATACAGCGTTCGGGGCGTCAGGTTGTTGTGCCAATAACGCCATCAGTTGATCACTGCCCAAATTAGAGGTCATTAAGATTACCGTATGGCGAAAATCGATTTCTCGTCCTTCACCATCACGAATAAAGCCGCGATCAAATACCTGATAGAACAGGTTAATGACGTCACGATGGGCTTTTTCCACTTCGTCCAACAGCACCACACTATACGGGCGTTTACGTACCGCTTCCGTTAAGATCCCCCCCTGACCATATCCGACATAACCGGGTGGTGAACCTTTAAGCTGAGATACCGTATGCGGTTCCTGATATTCCGATAGGTTGATAGTGATTAGCGAACGCGACCCGCCAAACAGGTTATCCGCCAATGCCAGCGCGGTTTCAGTTTTCCCTACCCCACTCGGCCCAACCAACAGGAATACGCCCAGTGGCCCCTGTTCCGGCGTCAATCCGGTTTTAGCGGCACGTAAGCGTTGGGCGATTTCCCGTAGCGCCGCCTCTTGACCAATAACCCGCGCCCCCAAATGCTGCTCCAATTGCAGCAAACCGGTCTGTTCGTCTTTCAATAAGCTACTTAGTGGAACGCCGGTCCAATCAACGATCACTGTTGCTACAGAACGCACATCAACATCCGATGATAGTAACGGCTGTCCTTGTTGTAGTGTCGCCAGTTGCTGTTGCAACAGGGCTATATCACCCTGTCGGCTGATGTCCTGCCGGGCATCGAGCAATTGTTGGGTGAGCTGTTTTTCCTGTTGATACTGTTTATCCTGCTGTTGTTGCTGTCGACACAGTTCATGACGCTGCGTTTCAATCTGTGCCAAACGGTTTGAGTGATGGCATTGCCCCAGTGCGATATCTTCCAGTATCGCCTGTTGCTCTATCTCAAGTGCGGTCAATTGGGATTGGAGTTGCGTCAACGCCTCCGGTACCGTATCCAGGTTCATCCTGACTCGCGCACTGGCGGTATCCAACAGGTCTACCGCTTTATCCGGTAGCTGTCGCCCAGTCAGGTAACGGCGAGATAAGGTGACAGCCGCTTTCACTGCATCTTCCTGAATATGTACGCCATGATAACGGGCATAGCGCACTTTCAATCCTCGCAGCATCAGGCAAGCGGTCTCGTCGTCCGGTTCATCGACTTTAATTGTCTGGAAACGTCGCTCCAGTGCAGCATCCCGTTCAAAATATTGTTTGTATTCCGACCAAGTGGTGGCCGCAATCGTACGTAATTCTCCCCGCGCCAGCGCAGGTTTTAGCAGGTTAGCAGCATCAGCGCCCCCCGCCTGATTACCGGTACCAATCAGCGTGTGCGCTTCATCAATAAATAGCAGAATGGGGGTAGGTGACTGTTGTACCGCTTCAATGACATTTTTCAGTCGTTGCTCAAATTCGCCTTTTACCCCCGCGCCTGCCTGCAACAAGCCGAGATCCAGCATCCGTACGCTGACGGTTTTTAGGCTGTCGGGGACATTGCCCTCAACAATACGCAATGCCAATCCTTCCACCAGCGCGGTCTTCCCTACTCCCGGTTCTCCCACCAGAATCGGGTTGTTTTTACGCCGACGGGATAGGATGTCGATCATCTGGCGGATTTCGCTGTCACGACCAAATACCGGATCAATGGCGCCCTCAGCGGCTCTGGCTGTGATATCCAGCGTGAATTTGTCCAATACGTTCTGCAAAACCGATGATAATGGTTGAGGATTAAGTACATATTTATCGATGTCGCTATCCTCAATTTCAGAGATTGATCTCCCTGTCGTCAGAGACGTCGCTGCCTGTATCTCCGGGCGTTCGTCCGATTGTTGATCCAGCAATGGACGCAAACGTTGTAGTTGCGTCACATTTAGGTTAAGTAACGGCCAGCCATGATGGGTACGCAACCAAGCCGGTTGACCGCGCAGTACCTGCAAAAGATGCACCGAGCGAATCGATTCATTACCCTCTTCCAGCGAAGCCACACACCAGGCAACCTGTAGCAAACTACACAGGTCGCTTGATAACCGCGGGCGTTGATTGATGCTATGCGGCAAACGGTTAATCGTCGTCAGCAACGACTGCCACAGAGCATCCATATCCCACTCATAACGTCGAGCAATCACCGTAATATCGCCTTCGCCGCCTTCAAGCAGCTTGAGCAACCAGTGTTCTACCGTGATTTCAGCATGTGCCCGTGTCTGGCAAAATGCAGCGGCAGCCTCCAATGCCTGCGCGCAATAGGGGTTTAAACGGCACAATAGTGCAGTAAATATGGTATCCATATTAAAGTTCCAGTTGTCATTAAGAGGTTAGGCAGCATTCAACAAGCCCCCATTCTCAGGTAAAAATTTATCTATCTGGCGAGGTTCCCCTAGCCAGTTCTACGTTTAACAAACACTTCATCCGCTGAATTAAAAGAGTTGCTTAAAGAGTCGCCATACCCACGCATGGCAGCCTGTTAGCGCGTTGGTCTGATTGTGTTCCCAAACATCAGAGTGAATGGTGCTGACGTCTTTATCAGCCCAAGTGATTTTATGATCGCGAAATTCAATGTGCTCCCAAAGATCGTGTTTCTCTTTGCGGCCGTTGGCAGGCGGCTACGCTCGGCGGCATTAAACTGATTTCAACCCTACGGTTGACAGCACGCCCCGCAGCGGTTGTATTGGCAGCAATCGGCCGCGTTGCGCCTTCACCTTTTACGACCAGACAAGCCGGTGATACGTCACTGGTTTGTAATATCCAATCTCGTACTGCTTCTGCCCGCGCCAGTGATAGCACGCGATTTTTTGCGGCATCACCGGTTGAGTCAGTATGACCGGTTATCACCACCATCCAGCCCGGTTTAGCTTTAATGTCGATCAATGCGTTGACCAGCACTTTAGCCGCTTCTGGCTTAAGACCTGACTGTCCCACGTCAAACAGTGACATGCTTCTCAGGTTCAATGTCTGCGGCAACGGTTTGCCGCTCTTCGGCACAGGAGGCGGAGATACCGGTAACACTGCACGATTGATCACATCCATCAGTGGCGTATAAAGGCGCTCGCCTACATAAAGCCCTAACCCTAAGCGCACTGGTTCGCCATCACGTTGATATTTCTCCAACAATGTCGCATCAAGCTTGAGTTGATGGTAAGCCTGAACTTTCGCGCTATGATCTTTTACGTCAACGACCTGATAATGCTGCAAATCACTGCGTATCTGGCGCCACAGGCGCAAGTTGTTCCAGACGCTGGAAACCAATGCCAGACAGACAAATCCGCTCAGCAAGCCGATGCCCCAGATGGCCGCTCGTCGATGCGGTGTATGACCAACATAATGTGGCAACAGGCGTAACATGGCATCGGGAAATGGTGATACGTTCACCGCCTCAGCTATGCTGTGGCTAATGCGAGGTAAAGTAGTACGGTCAATCAGCCATTTCGTCCATAAGTTGTTTGCCTGCGGCGTTTGGGGCAAAAACGTCAGCGCCATTGCTATCGGGTAACAAGGCCGACTGACCAGCTCCGGTGATCGACATTCATGCAAGATGTTTTCTACCATCCAGCGTTGCCATGCCGCTGCCGCAATCGTTTGTTGCAAACGTGCGGCGCGTTGCTGTGCATCCCCTTCGGTCAGCCAGATATTCATCCCAACAGCGGCATGTTCTTCTCCCCATACCGTCATTGTCGAGCTGTCTGCCTGTAGCTCGAACCACGGGCTGATATCGCCATCAAGATAACCGGCGATCAATACCGGTGTATGGCAAGCGGTCAGTTGAGCAACACGGCCAACCTGATAGCGAAATTCTCTGATCTTTGCCGTCATTACGGCTTGATCTCGTTGCTGTTCAGGAAAGAGTGTTAATAGCACGCTGATCTGCCTACTCCAATCAGGTCTGGCGGCAATAATCGCTGCTACCAGTGCGCTCATCTCGTTTTGCTGCGACACACAGATAAAACAGCCCTGTGGCGTGCAGCGTACCGGCTCTTCCGCAAATAGCGTCGCCACGTTATCTCCGCAAGTTAGCACCACAGGCTGACGCCACGAGGCCGCAGGCAATGCCGCCAGCAAACGGCAAACACTGTCCTGATGGGAGATTCCAGATGTGGTACGTCCCACCCGCCAGCAGGCAATCGCCGCCGCCATCAAGATCGCGGCCAACCACCATGCAACAGACACATTCCCTAGCGGCAAGAAAAACAGACATAACAGCGCCGCCAGAACACAAGCTAAAAGCCACAGCGCTCGTTTTAGTACGCAACTCAATTTGCTCTCCTTAGCCTTATCCAACAGACAAATATTGTTGAAGGTAGAGACGCAGACCGCACCACACCAAAGTTACTCCGGCTATAGCCAAGCATCCCCAACCCCACGGAGAGCGTGCATGCCAACATCGGTCCTGATGACAATCTGCATTGGGACGTATCATCTGATAAGGTTGCACCACCATCACACCGGCACGATCAGTCAGTACGTCCAGTAATAACTGGCGTTCCTGAGAGATCTTTTCCAAGTCGCCGCCCTGAAAGCCCAATGCCAATACGCGCTGGAAACCGGCTAATACCAACAGCGAGGGTTGTGGTTGATCCAGCACTTGACGTATACGTTCAAACAACCGTTCTCCCGCATGGTTGCTATTGCAAAATCGTGTCTGCAACGGCGTTTTCGACCAGGTTTCATAGCCTTTATCCCGCTCAGGACGTCTGAGTACGGTTTCATCCAGCAACGCACACAAGGCATAAATGATGTGAGCCATGTTCTCTTCGCTGATACCACTTGTACTTAATCGCTGCCGTGCCGCGTCTACCAATTCAACCCCTTTTTGATATAACGCCTCTCCGTGCAGCGATTTATTACCGCTTTTTAGCGCAATCACTAACATCCCAATGTCAAGCATCAGGTCATCAATTGAAATTTCTTTGTTCATGTACGTAACACCGCAAACAGTTCTAACTGAACGCCCGATAACGTACCGGGCACATAGAAGGCGCAGCTTCCCGCCTCCAGCATGGCTTTCGCCATTGGATTATTCAGATCGAAAGCAAAATATTGGTTTTCCAACCGCAACGGAATCGCCGCCGGTACATGGCTAAGTGGATGTAAAGGAATGCCGCTCAATGACAAGTTAATCAGTCGCTCAACATCATCAGGCGCTCCCACTTTGCACAGTTGCGGAAACTGAGTTTGTAGCAAGTGCGCCGGCATTGACGATCGCACAGAGAGATAGAAATCGGCCTCTTCGCACAATCGCCTGTCATGCAGTGATGCTCTCCACTGATTTTCACGCACCACTTCCAGTTCAATCGAAATCACCCTTGATGGCAGGCTCGCCTCAAGTAATGTGCTGATAAGCCGGATCAGCGGCGGGAAAACCTCACTTAGTTGGTTGTGTTGATAATCAGGGATCGCATCGAGATCACTCTCCAGTGAGAAGGTCAGTAATGCCCCCGCTAACTTCACCAGTTCACGGTAGATGATTTCCGGGTGCAGCGCAGGCGCGGCTTTAAAATTATTCAACACCGGTTCATAGCTGTTAAGCGCATTCAATAACCAAAACAGCGACACATCCGCGACAGCAAAATCTGCCATGCGTTGATGGCTTTCACGGCGCATTCCCATCAGACGGGTGCGCTTAGCACGTAGCTGAGTCAACAACAGATCAAGCTGTTCCAGCAATGGAGGATGAGCAGCAAAAGAGAGCAATGGCGGCACAAAATGGTCATCCAGCATCCAACCGCTTTGCCCGTCACGCACCAAGCGCGCCAACGGGCATGTCAGATAAGCCTCATTTTGGTCATGCTGAAAGCGTAGGGAAATTGCATGGCGTTCAACCGCAATGGATTCACGCCCATCGCCGTATTTATCCTGTATCTCAATCCACTCTTGCTGATAACGTAGCGGCGGTTGTCCCGGCCCCACGCTCTCACTACCCTGTCGGCAATTTCCGCCATTGGCATGCTCCAGCGGTAACGCCAGCAATACCTCGACAGCACGCATATCCGCCGACGCCGCCTGCTGTAAATCACAAGCCGCAGGCAGATTGTCAGCATGATCGGTATCAATCAGCGTCCCATCCTGTAAACGGGCTTTGAGATGCTGAACTTTCAGACGGTTTAAGCGCAGTGCCTCCTGATCAAACCGAATATCAAGCACTCCCCAGGGATTAATCAGCCCCAGATGTGCAATACAGTTGTTGGTCAATGCCTCCCAACGCGCTTGTTGCTGAAACTGTTGAGGGGCTAAAAAGGCGTCTTCAATCCAGAGAGGACGTAGAATTTTCATCATAACTCCCAATAAATAATTACGATTTCGCTTTCGGCATCTGAGAAACCAGAGATAAATTGACGTCAATCCCTTCCACCTGAAAGTGCGGCACCGCATACAGTTTCACGCGGAAGAACCCCGGATTGTCATCAATATCCTCAACCACCACATGAGCTTCACGCAGCGGATGAGATGCCTGCATGTCGTCAGTCGGATCATTCATCTCCGTCACCAGTGTGTTGATCCAGCTATTCAGTTCAATTTCGAGCAGACGCCGATCTTTCGTGGTGCCAATGTTTTCCCGCTGGATCAGTTTTAAGTAATGAGCAATGCGCGATAGCAGGAAGATATAGGGCAAACGCGCATTAATACGACTGTTGGCCGTCGCTTCCCCGGTGTCATACACCGCGGGCTTCTGGGTGGAGTGAGCCGAAAAGAAACAGGCGTAATCGCGATTTTTGTAGTAAGAGAGCGGAATAAAACCCAAATTGGCAAATTCAAATTCACGGGTTTCCGGGATCAACACCTCTGTTGGGATCTTGCTCCGATAACCGGTACCCAAATCATAGAGATGGATCGGCAAATCGGCGATAGCGCCACCGGATTGCGGACCACGGATCTGCACACACCAGCCATTTTTGACAAAACTCCTGACCATATTGGCGGCAAAAGCAAAAGCGGCATTGGTCCACAAATACTTACTGCGATCTGGCCCTCTTGCTTCTTCGGCATAATTAAACGTTCGCACCGGCACGCTCTTCGGACCATATGGCAGACGTCCCAACACTCTTGGCAGGGTGAGACCAATATAACGGGCATCTTCGCTGTCGCGGAAAGCTCTCCATTTCGAGTATTCTGCACGCTCAAAATAGTGACCAATATCTTTCATCACCGCCACTTCATCCATGTTCTTTTTGCCAAAAAAGGCTGGCGCAGCGGCAGTAATGAATGGCATATGCGCCGCTGCCGCGATTTTGGCAATGTTGCGCAATAAGGCAATATCCTGCGATTCGGCGCTAAATTCATAGTCGGCAATCACTGCGCCAATCGGTTCGCCACCCGGTGTGTCATATTCCTGAATGTAAGCATGACGATAGAAACCGCTCTGAACAATTTCCGGCGCATCGTCAAAATCTTGCCGCAAATCATCCTTGGCCACATCCAACACTTCGATTTTGACGTTCTGACCGAGCTCTGTCCGATCAACCAGAAATTTTAAACCTCGCCAGGCAGATTCTATTTGCTGAAATCCCGGCTGATGTATCACCACATCCAGTTGACGGCCAATTTGGCGATCCAATTTGCCTATCTCATAATCCAGCAATGTTTTATCTAACTGTTCAACTTTTTGATCCGAGTCTTTCAGCAGATCGAGAAGAACACTAACAGCCACTGTCACCCGTTCATCTTCCGTCACACCCGCCAATGCGTCACTGCTATGAAAGCATGCAATATCACTTAATCGTTCCACCGGACGTAAATTGATTTTCTCAAACAAAGACGGGTAAACCCCACCGACATGATGGTTTGCCGTCGCGACAGAAGATGTCGCCTGCTCTTGTACCGTCATTCAAATACCCTTACTTAAATCTCGTGAAAACAATGTGACCATTACCTTTCTTGCGGCGTCAGTGCGGCTAATTCAGCTCGCAGTTTATCGCTCAACATTTCATCCTGGAGAATACGCTCCAATTCTCGACGAAAGGCGGCATTGTCAAGCAGGTTAGATTTCAGCTCGCGCAACAAATTGCGCATAGAAAGCAACGCCCGCAGTTGTGGAATTTGTCGCGCCACTTGCTCAGGTTCGAAGTCCTTTATTTGCCGAAAAATGAAAGCGATATTTTCTTCTCTCCCATCTCCGGCCAAGGTATTCTCCACTGTCAAATTAACCGCAGGGTTAAACTCAGCTAATACGCTGTCAAAATTGTTTTTATTTATAGAAACCTTTTCTCGTTCCGAAAGCGGGCGTTGTTCCTGCCCGTTGCTGTAATCACCCATGACCAGCAATTTCAACGGCAACTCAACCTTTTTCCGTGCTCCACCGGTATGTAGATCCAATTTAATATTAATACGCGACTTAGGAACTTCATTTTGAAAACTTGCAGTCATTGATAACTCCTTACTAGCAAAAATAGAATAAAAACATCATGGTTATGGCATGATATTTTCACGGAATAACACGCTTTATCAGATAGTTACGAACCGATAATTAGACAGACACCCAATATGAGGGAACGAATAATGGCACCTTAATTGACGAACGACCTAACAAAATCAACCAATGCAAAACAACCTCAATTTATACTCACTCTAATGAAGGGATTGTTGTAGATAACATCCAACAAAGAAAGAATTAAGCTTACATAGATAATAAAAGAGCAAACATCAACAGAAGTTAAACAAGATTTAATTAAATAAAAATAAACAAAATTCAGGAAATTCTTAATGACATTTCATAACCAATTATAATTGTTACTATTTTTTACTTTTAATTTATTACAAATTGTAACAATTTGTAACAAAAAGTAATAATATGCAATAAACATCGGATAATTGTTATTTTTGTTTCACGACTTTATTTGATCTTATTTTCTCAAATGAGATTGATTATTAATTACATGATGACTTATATAAAAATCTCCATTAACAAGCGTATTAACACACATGCCATACATGACAAATGATTTACACCATCCCTCTCTTTTCAACAAATTGACACTTTATTACAATAATCAATAAATGAAATAGTTTAATAATATAAGTATTTTGGAGTTAATCATTAGAGATATAACCGATTTCTACGCGTATCAGCATTTCAATAAGTTAGTTATTAGTTCAAATAAAAACTCACTTGATAGTCAACAAGATTAACCATCAATAGAGTAATTAAAAATGCCGAACAACACGCGAAGAAATGCTGTCATTTCAACAGATGTCTATTGATACAGAACGTTACCCGATATATTCAATATCTTATAACGCTATATCATTTCCAAATTAATATCATTATCATTAAATTCCAGCGTTAATATTTTATTTCCACCACCTCGATTATTACCAGGGATCTCTAATGCATCATCATAACTAAATTCCCTATTTATGGAATATTTAACCGCATTTTCATTTGGTGGATTCCAATAATCCTGAAATATCCAAATATTAAATCTTAATTCAGATCTTAATCCCCTTTCAGTATAAATATGAATTGCTTTATTAGGTTCATATTTATCACCTATCCAGGGCGCCCATAAATCGCCATGCCATTCAGACATTTTATCCACATGAAAATTTTTCCTGGCAACATATCCATGTTCAATGACAATTTTACAAGGCGTTTTATTATAAATAGATTTAATATTTGTCACTCCCGCGATAATATTCATGGCTGGTTTATTCTGAGCGTTATTTGATTCTCGTTCCATTTTACCCACCTATATCAATTAATAAGTTCAATAATAATTATGATAGGATTTATAATAACTTCATCCTTTCGCACACTATCATCCAGCATTGACCAAAATTATCCTTATAATATTAATTTCCTCCAGTGACATTACACTCCAAACAACATTTAATTATTACTAATCACCTCTGTCTTCTTATATCAATGATTAGCCTTAAATTCAAATATAGCGCAAAATCTCTGTTTTACCATTAAGGCTAGATCACATATCTGTCGTTATTTCTCCTTAATTATTACGCTAAGCATTATTCATTAAATTTTTCGTCCCTCTTTTCATCACTTGAGCTAATTTCATTACATATACAGGTAATATCAGGGCGCTAACCATAGTCAGTATGAAAATAGGCCGCACATTCTCAGCAATAATCTCCTTACCGTCTAAGAAAATAGAGGAGAAGAAAAACACCACACCGGCGCCCAAATTGGAAAATGCCATCTGGAGGGCGCCAAAGCCCGCACGATTTTCAGGCGTCGAAGCATAAGAAGCCAACACGTTTGCAGCCATCACCTGTACATAAGTCGCGAACATAAAAAGTGAGAAGAAAACGTATCCATCTACTTTTCCCGTCAATCCTAGAAAGATATTAACAATAAATAAAGTCGCCGCGGCAATGGTAATTCTCTGAGGCGGATATCTATCACAAAGTTTCCCGGTTAAATAAGTGCCTAACCAAGAGGCAATACCACCACAAAAGAATACCAATGAAACCTGATTTTCCGGGATATAAAACACATTTGTTAATAGCGGAGCAAGTATCGGAATCAGCATGAAAGGACTAAAATTACTGACGCCACTTGCCATCCCGGCCAACGTT
Organism: Photorhabdus aegyptia; assembly: GCF_000612035.1. Lineage (NCBI taxonomy): Bacteria > Pseudomonadati > Pseudomonadota > Gammaproteobacteria > Enterobacterales > Morganellaceae > Photorhabdus > Photorhabdus aegyptia. The sequence continues at coordinate 12,054 of NZ_JFGV01000088.1, forward strand.
ATTTTTTTGGTTAGCACAATTTTATTCTGACTATTTTTTACTTTCTCTGCGCCTGGAATAAAGAAGAGGATCAGAGGCACACTCACTACACATAAAATAACGATGAGTAAAAAAGAGACTTTCCAGTGAAAACTCTCGGCTAAATATAAACACAATGGTATACCTAAAATGCTAACGAATGAAAAAGATGAAAACGCAATGCCCAACACCCTTCCTCGCATACTTTCCGGGGAGTTATTAAGTAAGATCCCGATGCCGACTCCCAATGTCACACCACCAAACAGACCGGCAATGATACGTAGCAGAATAAGTTGGTAAGGTTCCGAAGAGAAAATCGTCAGAAACGTAATTAAACCGAGAAACAGCGTGTTTAAAATGAGAACCTTTCTTTTATTAAAGCGATCAATAAAGAAAAAGGATGTTAGGCCAGAAAATACCGAGGAGAAGACATAAACACCAGCAACAACCCCCGCCATCGTAACCGGCATGTGAAAATCTTTCGACATATAAACAAAAAGCGGCGTGACCATCATGTACTCTAATGCATTAATAAATTGCACTAATGCTACAATCATCGCAATAACAACTATATTATTAGTTCCAACTACCTGATTATTAGTTCCAACTACCTGATTATTTCCAATTAACTTCGACATTATGAATCCCAATTCCTGTTGGCTTAAATTTCATCGACGTGGTAAGCAATTTACATCACATGCAGAGCAAAAAAAAGCACCGTGTATCATCCAGTGAATGCACTACGTAATCAAGCTTGAGATGAAGCTGATAGCGGTAAAGTAACATAGTCAAGCAACAACAATTTCAGCAGTCTAATTCATTGTTAGAAGTAAGTCACAAAGGCACTGCCTTTACCGAATAATCATTAGGATTGATACTCAATCCGTAGGCATTTATCGCTACTGCTATCCCTACCAAGCCCCACAAGAGTGAAGCCCTCCTGCTTATCACAATGGCTCAACTTAAGGATTATTGAGTGGTAATAGGGTGAGCTCAGAACAATTTCAAGGGATATATCAACGATTAGAAATAGATAACAAACTTTCTGGAGAAATTATGGCGAATATACTTAAATATGGCGATACCGTAAAAATATTAAATAGTTTCAGAAACTGGGATGGCGGATATCTTAGTGTATATGGAACGAGTGGTATTCCAGACGGAAAATATACTGTGATAACCACCACTCAAGCCGGAACATTCTGGCGAATTGAATCAGGAACAGGAAAACCTATCGGCAGTGAAGTTATTAACAACGATACTATTTTACTCCACAATCTTTATCAATGTGATGGCGGCTACTTAGGTCATTATTCATCATCAAGTCAACAGGTTCCAGAAGGTGAAATATACCCGATACACACATCAGATAAAAATATCCTCCCAGAAACATTAGAGTGGATTATTTATTCTGATATGCCATCTATTGACGGGAAAATCAAAGAAGATGAAAGCATTACGTTATATAACCGATGGGGAACCAGAGGCTTTCTTGATACTAATGGTTGGGTTGGCGTCCCTGAAACAGTATGTCATGTATATACTTCTGCTAATAACCTCCGTAAGCCCTATACCGGCCTGTGGAAAATGACACAAGTTAAAGATCCTTGCCTTCCGGTTACCAAACCCTCCAATTGCGCCGGAGAATGCGGTACGAGTGACGGCGGTAAATATTACTTCCAATTACCTCAAAGTATTCGATTTGGTCTGATCGCTTATACTAATACAACTGCCCATAAACAAACAGTAAATGTCTATATTGATGATCTTCTGGTAGATACATTCACCGGCAAAGGAACAGATACTAAAGCTTATACATCCGGCACAGGAAGAGTCTGTATTGAAATTATCGGGGATGGCAAACCCTGTAAACTCCGTTACTCTTATAATACTCTTGACGGAAAACCGGAAACAGTCACTATTGGCGCCGAAAATGACGCCAATAATAATTACAACGACAGTGTGGTGGTATTGAATTGGCCATTGGTGAATTAGTTTAAAATACCTTATTAATTTCACCACAAAAAATCATTAATAAATTAAAGCGGCATTACGCCGCTTTTCATATAAAAATATAATTAATTTAATATATTATTATTAAAATACAAAAAAAATTAAATGAAAATACAAAATAGCGCATTACACTTTAATTGCACAATATAACTCTTATCTCTTAGTACATATTTATATTTTCGCAAAAAAACAACATTATTAAATCAATAAATAATTTATCAATATATAACATTGTCACAATCTATCTTTTACATTAGTTTTCACAGTGTAAATTTTTCTGTTTCGCCAAATGGTTTTAATATTATTGCTATATTTTATCTGTGAACAGAAAATTTAACAAATATGCAAAATCAATCACAAACTTAAAAACAATGAAGGATATATATTAATGAATCTACATGTTTATTTATTCCTTAATGCAGATAACGGCAGATATAATGACACATTACGTAAAGTAGATACAAACTACCCTAAACCTATCAGTAACGATTGGCCTGATCTCCCTATCGAGTTTCAAAGACATCTTGATGACGTGATTAATTTAAATGGTTATTTATATTTTTTTAAAGGCTCGCAATACGTTAAATTCAATATCGCAAAAGCTAAGGTAACTGATGGACCGAAATCTATTGCCGAGGGGTGGCCCGGATTGAAAGGAACCGAATTCGAAAATGGCATAGATGCAGCCATAGAATTAACGACAAATAGCGTTTGTTTCTTTAAAGGCAGTGATTGCATTGATTATGTCGTAAACTCACATACGATTAAGCGAAAATCTATCTCAGACCGATGGGAAGTAACAAAGAAATACCCAGAATTTAGTAAAAACCTGGATGCTGCTGCATGGAGAATAAACTCTGCGATTGCTCTCTTCAAAGATAATCATTATATGGTATTTAATCCACCATCAAATACTGTATATGGACCAGCTCCTGTTACTAATTATACCGGAGGAGCCTTCAAAACAGCTCAAGCAGCAGTATTGATTGACATCGATTTATTAGGCAGTGACCGAAATAATAGTGGAAGTTGTGGCGGAACATGTGGCACCAATGACACCGGTAAACACTGCTTCCAATTACCTCAAAGTATTCGATTTGGCCTGACAGCCTATTCTAATACCGATATTCATCGACAGACGGTAAAAGTCTATATTGACAATCTTCTGGTAGATACATTAACCGGCAAAGGAACAGATAATCTAATGGCGACTAAAGCCTATACATCCGGGACAGGCAAAATCTGTATTGAGATTGAAGGAGATGGCAAACCCTGCAAGCTTCGTTATGCTTATAATACCCTTGATGAAAAACCCGGGACAGCCACTATCGGCGCCGAAAACGGCACCAAGAATAATTACAATGACTGCGTAGTAATATTAAATTGGCCGCTGGTGTGAATGACACATGCTTCAGAAATTGCACCATAAACAAAAGTAAAATACCAAATCCCCGAGAGGTAATGCTGTTCGGTTACCCCCCTTGAACAACTTCACATGTTTAAAATAATTCAGAGAATCACCTGTTCTCTGGATTATTTTATCGAATTAACCGAAAAATCTCCCTACGAATAGCTAGTATTTAAAAACTTTGGCAAGATATTCAATCAATAAAATGCATCTGATCTCCCCTCCGCTAAGTTCTGTCAGGTTCACTTCGAAATCCTTGCATTATACAATATTGACTCAAGAGCAAAAAAAATGCTTGCGTAAACTTTTGGTTGTGTTTGTTTCGCTATAACGTGACTTAAAAGCAGTGCCCAATATTCATATTTAAGGGTTGAAAATATTCTCAAGCTAATTATTTATTTGTGGCGGCAGGGAATATTGACATGTTAAACACGAGTAATAAGCAATGTAAGACTAAAGCAATTTCATATTGCTATGCTACTGTCAATGACGACAAGAATCACGTTGCTTTAGCCAGATGAGTTTTAACTCATCAAAAAATGACCTTGTAGGAGAAATACAGTGAATAACCATTATGATGTTTTGATTATTGGCGCTGGTATTGCAGGCATTGGTACAGCATGTCATTTAACAAGGAAATGTCCTGATAAGCAGTTTATTATCTTAGAACGGCGCCAGAGGATAGGCGGTACTTGGGATTTATTTCGTTATCCAGGCATTCGCTCAGATTCAGATATGATGAGCTATGGCTATAAATTCCGCCCTTGGACAGATACCAGTGTTTTTGCAGATGGGCCCTCAATTAAAAGTTATATCAATGCAACAGCAAAAGAGTATGAAGTTGATAAGAAAATAAAGTTTGGGCTAAAAATTACGCATACTGACTGGTCAAATACGACTCGCCAGTGGACCGTTACCGCGATTGACGAAATCAGTGGAGAAACTCAGCAATTTACCTGTCGCTTTCTCGTCGCGGCAACAGGTTATTACAACTATGATGAACCTCATTTGCCTGAATTCCCCGGCATTAAAGATTTTAAAGGCCCGGTCATTCACCCTCAACTCTGGCCTGAGGAATTGAATTACAAAGGAAAGCGAGTTGTTGTCATTGGTAGTGGTGCAACAGCTGTCACTTTACTGCCGGCAATGGCACATGATACTGCCCATATCACGATGCTACAGCGCTCCCCGAGTTATATTCTTTCAATCCCTGGCAGGGACAAAATAGCCGAGTTCTGCAAAGGCATTATTCCACAGCGCTGGATTTACACATTGAGTAGAAAGCGCAATCTCTTTTTCCAGCGCTTAATTTATAAAACGAGTCGACATTTACCTAATTTATTGAAATCATTTTTACTGTCATCTGCTCGCAAACGTGTCGGCCCAGATTTTGACATGAAACATTTGACGCCAAAATACATGCCGTGGGATGAGCGGCTCTGTTTTATTCCCAGTAATAACCTATTTAAGGTACTGAAAGAAGGTAAAGCCTCTATCGTTACTGACTATATTGAACGCATAACTGAAAACAGTATCTTATTACAATCAGGTAAGGAATTACCCGCAGATATTATTGTTACAGCGACTGGGCTGAAATTACATTTTATTGGTGGAATTGAACTCTCTATTGATGGGCAAAAACAGCAAGCTCATGATCGCATGCTTTATAAGGGAACGTTGATACAGAATGTCCCTAATTTTGCCTGTCTGTTTGGTTATATCAATAACGCCTGGACGTTGAAAGTTGATCTATCTGCGGATTATATCTGCCGTTTGTTGAACGAGATGGACCGTCGTGGTGCTACCGTTGTGACGCCACATGCTGAGCAGGGTGAGATGCAGGAGGACGAGCATATTTTTGGCGCCTTGCGAGCTGGTTACGTAAAACGTGCAAAGGACTTGCTTCCTCGTCAGGGATATAGCTCAACCTGGCGGGTTCCACATGATTACAAAAAAGATAAACAAGTTTTGGAGCAGCCTGTAGATGATGCCGCGTTGAAATGGATATAACTTCACGAAATTAAAAAATCAGTGGTTATATTAAGATTACCAGCCCGTTATGATAAATAAACGGGCTGGTTGTTGTTATTAATCGGATTGATGCTGATTTAAAGCATGTCGGGCATGAGCGGCTTGAAGATAGTTATGGATCATTTCAATAACTTCTCCATCAGATATTTTTTTACCATTGGCTTTCGGCGTTCCTACAAAACCATAAAAGAGATGGCGTTTTTTCTTCCGTAATTTTCCTCTGCCTAATCGTTTTTTAGGCGTCATATCTGGCAGAGTGGCATTATCTGCCAGCTCAAGCGTTAATGTGCTCACTTTGAAGAAGAAGGAATCAAAAGTCGTATAATTGAAATCAATAATATTATGCAGAGGATAAGGCGTCTGAAAATCAGGGCCACTGATTTTTGTTGGCTCCCAAATTATCCAGGGCAACCGCATGAATGATTAAATATCACTCACATTAGCAAA
>NZ_JFGV01000087.1:0-18111 GCF_000612035.1 Photorhabdus aegyptia
GAGCCGTATTTTTGATACTTAAGCCATTTGAGATACGTAATTCATATATCCTCTGATGTAAATTTTGATCGGCTGGTCTGCCTCTGAATTTTCCTGCTTGCTTGGCTTTTTCTATACCTTCTGCTTGTCTTCGTCGGCGATCTTGATAATCTTTACGAGCTATTGCTGCAAGCATATCCAGCATCATACTATTAATCGCTTTCAGCATTGCAGCGGTGAAATCATCATTTGAATCTTTTGTCAAAGCAATATGGCTTGTTGGAAGATCAAGGCTGATAATTGATAGGTTTTTTTCACTAATTAGCCCTTTTAAACAACTCCAGCCATCATCATTCAATCTAGAAAGTCGATCTACTTGTTCAATTAGGATTGCATCACCTGGTGCAGCATCATCTAGTAGTCTAATTAGCTCAGGACGTTTCAATGATGCTCCTGAAACGTTTTCAATATACCAGCCTGCGATCCGATAACCTTTTTCTTCCACAAATTGCTTTAGGCGATTTTTTGCACGATTGGCATCTTGCTCGTGTGTCGATGCCCGGAGGTATCCAAATATGTACATTTTTTGACCTTTTGTGACATATAGGTAATGACAATAATCTACATGACATTTAAGTTATGACAAAATAGATTTTATGTGTAATTTTAAGACATGTCATTAGGGTATACGTTGATTATCGAACGCAGTCTAAACAAAATGCTGACCGTAATGATGAGTTGTTAAAGCAGTTGAAATTAGAACTTGATGCGGCTCATCGTGAAGTGACAGAAGCCAGAGAAATTTCTGCTAAAACAGTTGGGCAACTGGAGGCCATGCAAGCGCAAAACACTTCTCTGCTTGCTGTGGTACAGAAAAAACAAGATGAGCGTCAAGCTTAAAATTTGGGGTTTACATATGCTTATCTCGATACAGAAACTACGGGACCCTGTGGAATAACCCCCAAATCTGTAAACTTTAATGGTAATTGCTGAGGACCAGTACGCCATGACATATTCAATTAGCGATTGTCCAAAGTAAAGTGAAAACTGGGAAACTGACTTCAGACCGCTGACAAACCTCATTGAAAATAAAACATTGCGACCAGCAATGCTATCTTCTTGATATTTTGAGCGGGTTGCCGCCAAAAGACAAGGTATTTGCACTTTCTGCAACCCGCGAAAACGGGCAGAACGGTGTCCGTGATGTTGCTTCGCATCCGCAAAACTGAGCTTTATCGTCTCCTTTCGTCGCTTGTAAATTTTTTTACCCTATTCTGTTAGCCGGTTTTTTCTGGCCTCCCAGATATGACGGGTTATTGTTTTTCCGCTTTTTGTGTGCGTGCAGATATAACAATCCTGCAATTTGTCATAGGTAAAATTTTTCTTCTGAAAGGTGTTCGGCCCCTTATTCGGCTGGCGATAACCCATGATGGGGATAATACCTGACTGTTCCGTCAGGTAACAAACCGGTGCCGTAAAATAGCCTGCATTCAGCCCAACTGCGAGGGAGTTGAGGGAAAAACGCGCCAGTTGACGCCAAACATCATCTTAAGCAACATAACGGGAGATCGATAGCTGGTTGGCCATTATTATGACAATACAAAGGCGTGACTCATTCGCGGATGAATTCGAAATCAATAACAGCAGGCTCCGTTTGGTGAACGGAACTTAATTAAAACAAAGTGCCGGATAAAAAAACAGCACTTTGTCAATAATCTGAAGCCGGGAAACCGGCTTCTGCCTGTTCGGCAGTGTGTTTCTACTTAAGACTAAAGAAACATGTTTCTAAGCTGCCTGTACAGCAGTTTGGTATAGGTTGAACTAAATATTTCTAAGCTACTTGTTCAGTAGTACGGATGCAGTATACGACTCTTAAAGACTTAAGTCTACATGTGAACACTTATATACCCGTTTAACTTGAAGATGCAGGATTCAGAACCTGGAAATTGTCATTAATACGGCCCGACAGGTTCCCGGCAAGCTCTCTTATCACGGCAGGTGTGATGGAGGTGTTCAAGTTCGGCTTTTTGTTCATCGGTAATGAATATTTTCATGACTGATACCATGATCCTCATTTTGGGGAAAATCAAGCAGTTTCAATGAGCACGGGTATAGATCATTAGGCTCAGGTAAATAATCCTCAAATTTATCTAATTGTAGTATAAATAAATCTTCCCACTTACGACGATCAAGTAATTCCTCTTTTAATTGTTCATGTTACAAGTGACGACTTAACCAATATCCAAAATATTTGGCAACTTCTTTTTTCCAACCCTCCCTGAGCTACGAATACATGACCGGACGTATCAACGCAACGTTAAGGCTGGACTCTGTTGTCTCCAGTCGTTATATGTTCTATTTTGTTTACCTTCGCAAAAACATACGATGTAATGCATATGTAAATACAATAGAAATACGTTTTTGTATGTATGATGTATTATCATTGTATGTGCGTTACTTTTTACGTGATTCCAGTAACCAGATGTTGATCTGATTTTCATCCGTAACACTTAAACCGTATGCCATTGCTTTGAGCACGTCTGTTTTGTTATGTCCTGTTCTTTCAGCTTCAGTCTCCAGAATATCAATTACCCACAGGGGCAAACGGAAAGTAGAAGGAACGGCTTTGTTTGAGACGGAAGATGGACGGCGATCTCCATCAGCAATGAAACGAGCTCTTTCTGCTGCACTTGGAACTGGCAATGATTCATTCACTGGGATTGCGTTTGCTGGGCGTTTTAGTTTTATGGTCATTATCATTTACCTCAGATATACATTCGTTGTATGTACATTGTAATGCTATATTTATGTAAATACAAGGTAAGTACAATGTATTTGCCTTGTCAAATAAGACCGATTTCTTTAGCCATTAGCTCAATCTGTGCTTTTGCTTTGCTTAGTGAAGATGCGCGAGCAACATCATGAATGCCTGCCCCTACGTTACATGCGGATTCAAAAACATCAAATTCTGATATGCGGCTCTTTAAAGGCTGTACGAAAGCCGGATCACTTCGTAACTCTTTATCGAGCTCGATAGCATCAGGAATCTTGTTTTGCTTAACACGAGTTTGGACAACCCAGGCTTGCAGGGTTGGGTTATGGGAACGGACTTTATTGATTGTCTCTGATAGTCCAGTTAAAGTTTCGCGCTCAAACGCAGAAGAGGGTTTTACACAGGTAAGAAGAATATCTGCGACAGATGCGGCGCTACGAAACTCTGCACAATCATGCCCTGCGCAATCTACAAACACTACGTCAAAAAATTTCTTAATTCGGTCAATTTCTTTGGCTACGTGATTACCATATGCCTCAAATACAGGGATATCGGTCAACCCGTTCTCTAGGCGTTTTTTCCTCCAGTTCATAAGGTCAGGGTTTTTATCTGATTTTAGAAGTCCTACTTTTTGTCCACGGTGCTGAACCATTACTGCTGTATTCGCTACAGTTGTTGTTTTGCCTACGCCGCCTTTATCTGATATAACCACAATTACCATGCCCATCTTTAACCTCGCTTGTACATACGTCGTATTGCTGTACTGAGTGTATTTACATTAGCTGTGCAATGTATGTTCATGTGTGTACATACATTGTATTTATATCCCAATAGACATACAATGTAAATACATTTTTGTATGTGTAATGTATTTATAATATATTTATTTTGTATGTACATCGTACTTACTTCAGTTAGTTTTGGTGTACCGTTAGCTTTTTTATTGATTAATTGATAGTAGAACAACACAACCGGCAGCGGCGGCCATTAAAAAATGCTGGCATTACCCGCCTAGTTGTAGATTTTTTCATGCGCATAGAAGGTGGTACAAGAATATTGTATATGGCACAGTTGGTTATCTGCCGAAGTCCGGCGTAAGCCGGTACGGATCACTTAACACTTTCCCATCCCTGCTAAGCTATACAGATTTTCCGCGATGATTCTGGTTAGTTAAGCTTATGGGAGTCCACTCTCGGTGAGAGGGCCTGATGGCGCGGAGCGACGTCAGGGGCGTGATTTCTGGGATCTTTACGATGACCGCTTGCTGCCGGTGGCTTAGGGGGGCTGTGCTTTTGAAATTGAAGCGATATTTTCTTCACTTAGCATGGTTATCACTGGCGGCAATACGATAAAAATAGAGCAGGTATTTCATACCCGCTCTATTTTAGAGCGCTGATAAGCTATCAGTCACAGATGGCTATGTATGTTGCCGTGCCATCATCTTTTGGTACCGTGACAAGCTGGCCCTTGAGTATTTGCACAGCCCTGTTAAATCGATTTGTTCTTTGTTCATGTTCATCTTCTATTTTTTGCCGACAATGGTCGTTAAGTCATATATTCATTTTGTTAATAAGTTTGATGAGGTGTTTTGGGCTGCGGCCTGATATTGTTCTCTTGCCTGCGGAGTAAGAGCCGATAATCCTCTTTTCTCCTTTGTATCCTGTGCTGAAATAATCAAGTTCAGCTCATCTATCCTGGAGTTTGCACCAGTGTGGATACCATATATTGCGGCGGCAAAGCAGAAAGAAACAATTATTAACGTTATCGCCAGGATAAAAGATAATCGTCGCCCTTTAGGATCAGCCAAATCAAAGGATTTAACTTTCTCATCTATATCTGAGAATATCTTGGTAGTATATTGTTCAAGGCTATTTTTAACAGCCTCATCAATATCTTTGATTGTCGTATTTTTTTTGACTTCGATACTCTTTGCTAGCTTCAATGCAGTATTTTCCGCATCTTCTACAGCATCAGCTACCAGCTTGATTGAACCACTTATCGCCAGTTCAATTTCTGCTGGTAGGTTTTTTATCTGGTCATGGATAGTACCTACATCACCCAATAACTCTATTATGAGTGCATCACGTGCTGTTCTGGGGATTCTTTTATCGTCTCGCATGCTGTTCCTTAAAAAAGATTGGCGTAAACGTCGTCAAGGTTTCTTTTTACACCTTTAGCGAGTGATTTTAAGACAAACATATCTGACCAGTTATTGCGTTCTGATTCGCTAGCTTCTTTATTACTTTTCAATAAAGATTTATAGTCGGTGGTATCAGAAAGCAAGGCATCAACAGTTAATCCTTTAATTGATAAAGCATCAAAGAGTTCGTTTTCATAGATCGTACATTTTTTGTTAAGTGTAAAACTCTTCTCTTTTTTATAGTGAGCAATTACGAAATTGAATTCTTCGTCCACATCACTTTCTACTCGGTTAAATACTACTTTTATCTTTTCTTTGGGGATGCCAATGCTTGATAGTGTGTTTATCATTAATAATGTTTCTTTTTGCTCTTTAGTTCCAGATGTAACTGGTATGACGTAAAAATCTATTTCTTCATGAGAGTCATCAAATTTTATCATGTTGTTCATAAAGTCTTCGATATTTGATGCGCCTATGTCTATGATAGCATCATCTTCAAGCATTATTTTCTTGAATAATTCACGGAATTTGTTTCCTTTCATTTTTTCAACATCTAAGCCTAAACCTTCGGCTGTTTCATTGATGGACTCAATAGCATATACAGGTGCATCGTTCATGCGAGGTGAAAGTAAATGAGCGGCAACAGTAGTTTTCCCCACAGTACCTGTATAATTAAGAATAGCTACTTTCATTTTTTATCTCCTGATAGATTTTGCAATTCTTCTAAATTGATAGATTGTTTTCTAAGCTGTTTTAAGTCATAGGGAGTGCGTATTATTTTTTTCGCTTCGCTATGAGCCTTTGGTAGATTATTTACATTATTTGTGGTTCCTTTATTACTGGAATGTTTCTTTCTGCTTTTTGCTTTTTTTAGCATAACCTTATAGGTTTCTAATGATAAGGATTCTTTCGTTTTAAAGTTGATGTGATCAGCAATATTTTGCCATGAATAGTATTTTTTGACAGCCAATAAATCGTCTAAGTAATAATCAAAACAGGCTTGTTTACTCTTGAATGTCTGACTGTTTATTGCCTCAATTAGATTGAGTAAGGTTGATTCAAGCATATCTATCTCCGATGAAGTTATTTTACCCTTTATATTACCTCAAAATGTACCCTTTCATCAATTTATGTAACCTAATGTATACCCTTTAATATACCCTGCCAAGTTTTATGTACCCTAATTAATACCCTTTATGCTACCCTGTGGAGATGTATAGGATTGCAGCAGAAGCACGTGACCGACGGTATACAAAATTTCCGTGGGATTTCGCATACGTCGTTCGTGCTAAATGAAACGTTGAGTATATCCGTTGATGGTTTTTCCTCATTTGAAAAAAATTATTTATTGCTCGTAAATCAGGGAAAGTCTCAGATAGTAAAAATATTCTTTTTTTAAATGTATTGTCTCATATTAAATCGCTTATGAAAAAGGCAGTAGACTATGCATGATTAGATGCAATGGACACAATAACGGTGTAAAGAAATATTTAGAAGAAGGAATTAAATCAGGGGCTAATAGGGATGAATTGGATGAGCGAATTATTCTTGATGGGAATTTATAGCTAATTGAAGCTGTTTATAATATTATACCGGATAATGGGCAAGAACGATATGCAATGTTTATACTGATATTGGGGCTGTCCTAGATAGCGATTATATTTTTCCCTTAACTATTTGTTTTAGAATATATAATTGGTCTTTTACACCCGGTGTATTAAATCTCCACTCACATTCCTTGAGAAAGAGCTCAAAATGTTCCTTTGGTATGCCATTAAATTTACGCAGATGACGTTTGGCTTGGTTCCAAAAGTTCTCTATCCCATTGATATGATTTTGACCATTTTTAGCGTCTACAAACTCCGTGCTATAGTTAATTCGATAGTGTTTAAAATCGGACACGTCCAGCACATCATAGCTGGCAAAATTGTCTGTGTAGACCAGGCTGTCAGGCTTAATTTTCGCCGTGATTATCGGAATCAAGGTATCGGATTTGGCGTTAGGTATTAGGCGGGTGTAGACCTTGCCACCTCGCTTGAGAAGCCCGAAAACAGGGACTTTTCCGGCTGAACCTCGCCCGCGTTTTCCCTTACGTTTACCCCCGAAATAGCTTTCGTCTATCTCGACTTCACCTTCAAACATGGAGTGTTCATCGACATAATCAGCGATAAGGACTCTGAGGCGGTGAAAATAGTAAGCTGAAGTCGTTTTGTTGACCCCCACTAACTCAGCCGCAGTGCGAGCTGTAGCCCCTGCCACAAAGAGCTCCTGAAGACGTTTTTGCTTGTATTGGCTAATCCGACTTTTTCTCATGGATATCCTAGATCAAATTACTTATCTAGGACAGCCCCTAACATTTTATATGGAAAAGAATAAAGATGTGGAGAGAAGCTACATATTCAAATGGTTCATTGGGAATAGAAAATTGTCCTTATAAGCTCGGTGATTTTGCTGATCAATTGATAAAGATATTTGATAGATCACACCACTGTTAATGAGATGGTCACCCCCACCCTGTGAGAGGTACGCTAGCAGGGTATTTTATTTTAGAGGGAACCATCATGCAAAACGTTACGCTTATTGGTATCGATCTCAGTAAACATTCCTTCCATGTCCACTGTCAGGACAGGCAGGGTAACGCCCTGCTGCGTAAGAAGTTTTCCCGCACTCAGCTTATTAATTTTCTCGGTTCCTGCAAGGCTGCAACCGTAGTGATGGAGTCCTGCGGTGGGGCGCACTTTATGGCTCGCCGGATCGCTGATTTAGGCCATGAGGCAAAGCTGATTTCTCCGCAGTTCGTCCGTCCTTTTGTTAAGAGTAACAAGAACGATTTTGTCGATGCTGAAGCTATCTGCGAGGCAGCTTCCCGGCCCTCCATGCGCTTTGTGCCCCCCCGCACAGAAGACCAACAGGCGATGGCCGCCCTCCATCGCGTCAGAGACTCACTGATACGGCAACGCGTTAAAACCACCAATCAGATGCACGCTTTTTTGCTGGAGTTCGGCGTCAGTCTGCCGCGCGGTATTGCCGTGATACGACGTCTGGCCGCTGTGCTGGAAGAAAATGACTTTCCGCCTTATCTGGCAAGGGTTCTGAGCAGACTCCACAGTCATTATGTTTACCTCAGCGGAGAAACTGAGGAAGTCGATAAGGAACTGAAAACGCATCTGGCGGAAGATGAAACCGCGCAACGCCTGCTGACCATTCCTGGCGTTGGGCCGGTAACGGCGAGTCTGTTAGCCATGCGGCTGGGGGACGGTAAAAACTATGCCAGCAGCCGTGACTTTGCGGCTTCAACAGGGCTGGCTCCCCGCCAGTACAGCACGGGTGGAAAAACGACACTGATGGGCATCAGCAAGCGGGGTGATAAAAATCTGAGGCGGCGGCTGGTACAGTGTGCCAGGGTCTTTATGCAGCGGCTGGAGCATAATCCAGGGCGTCTGGCAGAGTGGGTGAACAGGCAGCTTGCCCGCCATCACTCGAACGTTGTGGCGTGCGCGCTGGCGAATAAACTGGCACGAATAGCCTGGGCCGTTACGGCACATCAGACGGTGTTCATTAAATAAAAGAGCCAACGAAAAACGGCGTTAGCTCAGTAAGTTAAGCAGTTACCATCTGGTTTTGCGACGACAGATAATTGATGACATGAACGGCATATCGGCCTGCTGATGAACCTGATATAAAAAATGGCTCTCTGAAGCCGACCGGTTTTTAAGGTTCGGCAGGCACGGAACTCATCGTGGCGCGGGCATGACTGCTCACCAGACGCCGAATAGATTTACGCAAGCCCACCATACATCAAAATTTGTGTTGCAAAAACGGGGGGTGACCATAGATTTTTATATCTATTAGAGTCCTCATTTCAGAATACACGTTGCTTATCAGATGCAGATCTTAATGCAATGATGGAATATGTTCAAAATTCTATCGGCGCACTTAAAATTGAACAGTGTCTATCAAATTTAGGTGAAGAAATTTGTTTAGATTTTAATGGGTTAGAAAATTTATCTGATGCGGCTAAAGACATATGTAAAAATCACAATATTTGCTTAGATATTTATCTGACTAGACATAGATACGGTGATTTTTCAGAAACCGATGTAGAAACTATTGTTAAATCTAAAAAATCTTTAGAAAAAAAAACAGGGAAATATGTATCATCTTATAAATATAAACATTTCAGTTTGATAATAACAACAGAGTTGATTAATAACAAAACATCAATAGATGTTTTCGTATCTTGATATATCAAATAAGTAGAAACAAAAAAATTTAGACTTACATTCCATTTTAAATGGTTGATTTTTTTGTATGCATGAAAAAATTCAATACTAGAATTAATTCAATAATTTTATATTATTATTTTTTACTAAGTGGTTAATAATGTACAGAGATTTATATAGTGGATATAGAGTTATTTTAATTTCAAGTTAGTCTCATAATATTTAAACCTGTGCAGTTATGTTGTCTATAAATCCACAGGTTTAATAAAAATAATTAATGTTTAAATTTTTCTGTACTTACTTTTAAAATATCTCAATTTGCAGTGATTACAAGCCATGTCGTTCAAAACAAAACCACACAATATATTTATATATACACGCATCTAAGCGTCCATAGATGAATTCATAAGGCTAAGATGCGGCTTTAGACCGCCGTGACTTTAGACTGATAGCCTAACAGGATGGAGGAAAAACTGTGCAACCTTCACGCCACTATATCTTGTGATTATTCAATGCTTCTTGGTGAAATAGCATGATCCTCCTGACTGAACGTTTCAGTATATCACTTTGAGTGACCGGGGATCAGAGATATTCAGTGTAATGTAAGACGAAAAGTGTGATGAATGCAGGTTAGTATCGCCGTCAATTGTTAAGTTATTTTATTGACAGTGGTGACAAATATGTTATTCTCTGCATATAAAACTTACTGCCGTACAGGCAGCGGAACCCAAACTTAACGTAATAACCGTACAGGATATTATCATGAAAACTATTCCAAATACCGCGTCCCTCTCCGATGTTAAATCTATTGCTCGCATCCTGCATTTTGACGTTATTGAGGTTGATATCGGCTTTGAGCTATGGTATGACGAGAGCTATAAAGGCGGTTTCACATCGTTAGCCGCGCTGATTAAAATGTTGAATGTGTTTATTTCCCTTGATGAGGATGCTAGGGTTGAAGCGTTGGCTGCCGCCAAAAGGCGTGCACAAGCGGCCTTGGAGCGGGCGCAGCAGCGTCATAACTCTCTCAATACGTTGCTAGCCGGTGCGACAGAGGCCGCCATCATGCAAGATGGCAACGTGATCGGCCTGTGCCACAGCATTCAGCGAGCTGGCTTGACTATCGAGGTGGCGGGCGATCTGACGGCGGCGGGGGCACCCGTTCATCTCCGTTCGTTCAGGTTGTCCCGTTCAGTGAAAAATCTGAGAGCGGCGCAGTTCACGTCACTTTATTCTCCCCATATACACGAAGGATCTTTGTTTTATGTCAAGTAATATTGCCACGAATGATGTTTTTAAAGAGCTATGTTTGATGCTCCGTATTCACCGCGATAAAGATTACCTGATTGAATTATTCGCCCGTAAAGGTTGGGATGTCAGTCGCGCTAAGATTTACTCTTGGAGCAAAAAAGCGGGTGGTGTCACCCGCGATTTCCGACCGATGCCGGAACGGGCGTTGCGGGATTTTATTGACGCATTAAAAGAAGAAAGACTAGTCGAAGAATAAAAAAAAGAGAAGCATTTGATACTTGATATCAAAAAGTATAGTTATTTTTGGAAATAATGTAAGTGCATTAAATACATTAACGAAAGCTTTTAGTAAGCGCACATCAATCGTCCATACCGTGATGCTGTGACTACGATAATCCCTGACGCCACCGTGATCATAGACAAGTTTCATGTTGTACGAATGACGAACGAATCTCTGGAACGGACCAGAAAGGTCATCAGAATCGTCTTGACACAGTACAGCGTCGAAGGCTTAAGTGCTGTCATGAACTGACATACGCTGAATGTATGAGCTTTTCCGGCTGGACTCTGAACTACCCAAAGATCGGCCTACAAACTGAAAGAGGCGTTTTTCGAGATTTGGAATTGTCATACGTAGTACCAAGCGCAGGAAGCATATTACACCTGGCTGAAACAGGTAACACCAGAAAATGAAAGCGTATTTCGACCCGCTGATTAAGGCGATAGGTAATTGGCATGACGATATATTCGCCTATTTTGATCAACACATTACCAACGCCTACACCGAAAGTCTGAACAACTTAATCTGTTGATCGTTCAGGGGAGTCCATATTAAGGGGTAATGAGTAAGATGACTCACTATGGCGTTGCTGAGGCAGTGCCAGCAACCAACTGCGGTGCGGACATATCAACACTGGTACGAGAGATTAAGGCAGGACGTCTATAGTCCTGTTTCAACCCTACAATCCTAAAACAAAGTGCCGAATAAAAGAACCAGCACTTTGTCAATAATCAGAGTTAATACATAATTTGGCCTATCAAACGATAAGCTTTGGTAAAAGCTTAGTTATCTTAGGAATGCATTGATACCGTATTTAAAAACTCTGTCGATGACTGCTTTTCTTTCTTCTTGTGTCATCTTATCTAGTATATTTTTCCACACTTTTTGCTGTTCGTGGGTTGCTCGTGTTGGAGACGATACACTAGAATTGTAACTAGTAAAAATGTCAGATATATCGTTACTTTCTCCAGATACTAACCAACTTACAGCACATCCACTAACATTTGCTATAATTGCTAGCCGATCAATAGCTGGATAACTCTCTCCATTTAAATAATTTCGTATAACTTTTTCAGACCAACCACATTGTTTTGCAAATGCATTATTAGACATTCCATTCATTGCGATTTTCAATCTCTCACCAAATTTTCTTACCTGTTCCTCACTAATTTTTCTATAAGACATTTTTAATCCTGGTTGAAACTATTTTTTATAAAACCATATCGTCAAATAATACGAAAAATATCTTTACATTCGGATTTTTTGACGATACATTCATACTCACATAGATAATCAAAAAGACTACCTTTAACTAATGAGCCTTATAGGATTTCACAATGCAAACGAACAAACAACAAGAAGATTGGCACCCGACAGACATTATCGCTGCTCTAAAAAAGCGAGGAACAACACTAGCCGCCGTTTCTCGCAAAGTAGGATTAGCACCATCTACTCTGAATAATGCCTTGATACGTCATTATCCAAAGGGAGAAAAGATAATTGCCTCTGAATTGGATTTACATCCATCAGATATTTGGCCCTCTCGTTATCAAAAACAAACCAATCAGAATGAATGCTCTACTCCCAATGTTGTCACTCAAAAAGCTACCCGAATAGATGGTGATCACGAACTCAGAGATATTAATACCAGTAGCATGATTAAACAAATTCAGATTGATGCAGAGAATGCACTAGTTGAGAAAATTGGAGATATGTTCGATGTTGCAACAAGCCACAATGAAAAAAATGCAATTGGACAGACTTACTGCTTGTTAAAATATGGCATTCTGCCATTTCTACGTGACGCTACTGTCATGAGTGAGCGTAATAAAATGCTAGGCCCGCGCTGCTGAAAATGCTGAAGAAACGTGCAGGCATGCACTTATTAGAGAAATATTGCAAACAACGGGCATCAGTAAAAAATGTCTTGCTGGCGCTTATGAACACGATGTTGCAAAGATTAGAAAACATTGCCCGGAATATTGGGATGCTCCAATGGGGCTAGGGGCCAATTATAAAGGATTGCATATTAGAACTATTGGTGAAGAAATTCTTATCAAAGATCACCAAGGCCGTTTTTATATAGAAGTACCGCATTATGTTGATATAACAAGTGCTGAACAGTTGTTGAATGAATGGACTTCTCAGATTAATAAGCAGTGATAAAAATATCTCAATATGCACTTACCATATCCAGTAAGTATCTGAGAAAATATCAGTCCGTTCGCATTCTTGTTTATAACAAGCAATCAATTAGAAATATTTTTGCGTACATTGCAATGTGTGCGATTGTTATTCTGTATAACAACTATATTCCCCTTCTGTAATCATCGCAAGGTATATCATGGAGCAAAAAAACATTTAACGCAATTTAATGTAAAGAGAATTCTGGAAATCGGAATCGGCAGCAAATTACTCATTTCAGTCAAAAAGGCTGGATCTGATCCTGAAATGCTGGGTTATCCAAATAAATGGAAGACTCAATCAATGTTACTGACTCGCTGAATATTTGTGGGGACACAGATCTGTCGGGAGCCGGATGCGGTAGTTCCGCAAGTCCGGTTCTGAGGAGGGACCCGACCGGGGAACCGGCGGGTCTACTCACCCAGAACCCCATTATTTAACCCTCTTGCTTTCATAGCTTTTAGGTCAATAAAAATCTTTCAGGCATATAACGATTAAAATAATTAACTCGACAATATTCTTCCAACTGAGTGATTGAATTGATATCTAGTTTACGAAATATTTGCTTCATGTAAATATCAATTTCATAATAGGATATATTTAACATTTCTTTAATCTGTTTTATAGTATATTTATGTACATAGAGAAAAATAATGTCCCATTCATGTTTAGTAAAAAGATCAGTTGGAGGCTGAAACAGAAGAGATGCAGGTAATTTATCGTAAAATTGATATAGATTAACTAATGAGTAATTAGTGGCTTCCCAACAATGATATATAACACCTATACAACTTCCATCCTCATGATAAAAAGGCATTTTTTCACAGAAATAAGAGGATAGGATTTGTTTTTTACCAAATACATGTGTTTCAAGTGAACATATTCTTTGCTCTTTTTGCATAACTTTTTGATCGTGATGAATATATTCCTTTGCAAATTCAGCACCATTCCAAGGGAGTTCATGGTCATAAAGTCCACTATAATCAAATGATTGTGAGAAATTTTTAATAGAACTTAATGCCTTATTGCCGTAAATAAAACATGAAGAACGGTCTTTTATGCCCCACGGCTCATTGCTTATTTCCATTGTGTTAATGATTTGAGATGATACTTTACAGTTCTTCATGTTTTTTAAAAATCCTTTTGTGATTTATGAATTAATTAAGAAAATATTTTACTTTCTGCACGCACGAATCTTTCTGGAACATAGAGATCATAGTCATTCGTGCGACAATATTCTTCTAATTGGTTACTAAATAAGATTCTAAAATAGTGCTACATCTTATATCACTCATAATCCCATATATAACAATGGGTTGAAGAGAGTTATGTGTAGCAGAATTATGAAAAGCTATTTAGAGTGAATATCAATCCTTTTATATATTCGTGAGAGATGAGTTTCAACAGTACGGTAGGAAATATTTAACATCCTACCGATTTGTTTACTAGTATATTTTTGTAAAATGAGGAAAATAACATCCCATTCCCGTTTAGTAAATAAATCCGTCGGTGGTTGGAATAATATTGATGCTGGCAGTTTTCCACGAAACAAACGGGTAAATGAGAAATCTTCAACTTTATAACAATGAAACATGGTGCCTACACACTCGTATTCATTATTGTATAGCGGATATTTTTCACAAAAATAAGACGATAGAAATTTGTCTTTCCCATACATGTGAGTTTCAAGGGAACATACTCTTGTTTTGTTCTTCATCACACTTTGATCGTGAATAACGTATTCTTTTGCAAACTCAGCTCCATCCCAAGGGAGTTCATTATCATATCGTCCTTCGTAATCAAATGAGTTGCCAAAATTTTGAAAAAATTTACATGCTTGATTACCAAAAATCC
Organism: Photorhabdus aegyptia; assembly: GCF_000612035.1. Lineage (NCBI taxonomy): Bacteria > Pseudomonadati > Pseudomonadota > Gammaproteobacteria > Enterobacterales > Morganellaceae > Photorhabdus > Photorhabdus aegyptia. The sequence continues at coordinate 14,685 of NZ_JFGV01000087.1, forward strand.
AGCATGAATTTTTATCTTTTATTCCCCAAGGTTCATTACTTTGCTCCATTGTATTAATAACTTGAGGTGAAATACTTAATTTGCTGGCGTAGTCCATAAGAAATCCTATTGTAAAGTTAAGTTAGTAATTACGGTTTATAACTCTTTACTACCAATAGTGACAAAACGTTCTGGAATATAAAGGTGATAGCTATTTTTCTTACAGAAATCAGATAATTCTGTGTGTAATGGTAAATTAAATTTATGATAAATTGACTGAATATGATCAACAACATCTTCTGTGCTCATCATTAATTCTTTACCGATATTCTCTTCATCTTGTGTGCGTAAGGTTAAGAAAAGCACTTCCCATTCGGTTTGCGTCAATATATTATTAGGCGGTATAAATTCCAAGATTGATGGTGATGTTCTCTCATAATAGTAAGAAACAGAAAAATCTTGAGTTTTGTACATATGAAAGAAAATCCCAATACAATCATTATTCTCATCAAAAAGGGGAAACTTATCACAAATATAGGTTTGCTTGACGTTACTTTCTCCAAACTGATGAGCTTCCAGTGAAGTGACGCGTTGCATAGTTCGGATAGCTTTTTGCTCCTGATGGTGGAATTCTTCTGCATATTCAGCAATAGGTGAGGGTAATTCACCCATAGAATATCCTATAATATCGAAATCTTCAGGAAGGTTGAGCAGTTGATAAAAGGCAGGGTTAGCATAAATGAATCTTGATTGGCAATCTTTAGCGCCCCACGGTTCATTACTTTTTTTCCACATGTTAATCAATTGTGGAGCGATATTTGGCATCTTTCTTTTATTTGGCATAAAAACCTCCTTAATTTATCAGAGAATTTTGAAATAACTATACAATAGGACAGGATAAATTTTTCGTCAAAAACTATAGCTATATTATTTGACATAAAATGCATTTTATATAATTAACAATATATTATTGTGATAATATCATTTGGAAATAATTATTTTTAGTTATCAACTATTCTTAATCTAAATAACGGTTGGTTAATAGATTTTTGTTTTTTATATGCTCATTTTGGAAAAATTAAAAAAAACGGTCTAAAAAACAATGCTTATCGTATATATAGATATTTTGATGCGAATTTTTATTGTAACAAAATTAAATATAATGTTTGAATATGAATAACTACTTAATTGCCAGCTTAACTTCTCGCTAAATCAATAATCGAATACATTGATATCGTCAGGCAGACATTCAAATTGAATATTTTTGCTAACTGTCTAACATTGTGTTCCAATCAAGTTTCCTGAAATATAATTCCGAATAGCAAGACTGCCAGCGTATAGTGTAAAAAGTAATTTGAATGCAGTCTATTAGACTGTATAATTTAAACATATCCTGATAACTCCTACATATCAGGTCTTTCACAAACATACCTTAGTGAGGTGCCACATGGCTGATTATTATACCGAAGCTTCCTTTATTGTTCCCTGTTCTGAGGAACAAGCATCCGTTGCAATTGAAGCACTCACACATATTGATGGCGAATGCACTGAATTTGCAAGAACAGTCATTTCAGAACATAAGGATGAAGCATTTGCTCCAAAAGAGAGCATTATTCGTCATTGTTTTCAGAATCATCCTGACCGGAATAACGACAGTTTTTCTCTAGAATGGGATTTTACATTAGAGAATTATCCAGATGGTCTATGGATTCATGCCGGTGAAAGTATTAACACTGAACACGCAGCAATCTTTACTCAGGCTGTCCTCATCGCATTCGATCTTCCTTATTTGGTAGAAATTCAAGCTGCCCATACAAGTAATAAACAACGTACAGATGCCTTTGGTGGACACGCCTGTGTTGTTTCAAAAGATCATATCCGTTGGAATGATCTATGCGATTTTCTGGAAGCAGAACGCAAAGCTCATGAAGAGAGAGAGCAATATTTCGTTTGCAATATCAAAAATATCAAAAATGGCAAATACGAATACGGCCATTGTTTTCTAATGAAATGCTCTGGAAGTGATGACCCGGAAAAACGTCTCGATGAAATCTTTGTAAATTATCTGGGTGAAAGCAATAAAAAAGGCGAAAGCTTATCTGAGATTACACCTCTTGAATTCAAAGTCATGCAGACTCATTTGAGTGTCTTTTAACCTAGAATTAAGGGAGGGTTAGTTCTCCCTTAATTACGGCATTTCCTATTGCCAAACCAAATTCAACTTAGTAAGGTAATACAATGAAGAGACATTACCTCAGTATCCAGTTTTTTGATCGGTAGAAAAAAAGATACCCCAAGGCTCCTACACCTTGGGGCTGTCAGAGCCGCCTTAGTGAGGATTTTCATCCAACGCCTCTAACAGCTCACAGTTTATCAATACAGAAAGGAAGAGTCACGCCTAGCGTGAATGTAAAGAAAGCATGATGTTAGGATTAATGCGAGGTAGAAAAAAAGCGTTTTGTGCATTTATTGTTCTCCTATAATATAATAGGATATAAACATATTATATTAAGAGAAAACAATATGATTCAACGGTCAGCAAAACAGAAACGCGCTGATTGGCGCAAATTTTATACATACGAAAAACAGTTTTTTGAATATGTCACTGAAAACAGCACTTGTCTCTACGGCATAAAAGGTTGTGAGCCTAAGTACAAAATTATAACAACACAGACTGCAATATTAGAAAAACCCCCACGCTGGATTCGTTGGATCGGTTATCATCACGGTGACGAACAAAAGCTAGAGTCGCAGATTAGAGAGCTTCGTGAGTTATACTTAAACGCTATACAAGATAACAAGAAGTTAAAGCTACCAGCTAGGTTTGTACAGTATTATTCATATGCTGATCGTATTGGCTTATCTATAAACACCGCCTATCAATCTATTGCATTAAGCCCCATTAAAGACGTGGTTTTGCGGGAAATACCGTTACTAGGTGAGAAGAAACAAAGAGATGACATAATTTCATTAACAGAGAAAGACGAAACCAAATTAAAAAAAGTGGGTTTCGCGAGTGCCAAAACGAGCATTGAGCAAAGAAACTTCGGACAAGGTTTTATTTCAGTTGTGTGTCTAAGCGTAAGCGGACAAGAGTTTTTCAAACACTTTACCGCAAAAGCTATAACTGCCCGAAGAGAAACTGGAAGACAATATACGGCAGGAATAGCTACTGATGCTGAAAAATATACTAAAAAAATTAGTTTTGGATTTATTCTTGTTGGCAACAGTGATTGCAGAGTATTTAAAACAACCCCAAAGAAGCCGAGAGCTGACTTACTTGAGAAAATTGCTATAAGACTTGAACTACCGGTAAGTACCGATTTTGAATTTTTAAAATATAATAGGTAATTATCCTATTATATTAAGACCGCTGACAAACCTCGTTATTTTTAACGAGGTTTGTTCCTTTCATTATGAATCATAATGCCATCCATTTTCCTCATTA